>CACXBN010000361.1 GCA_902765885.1 uncultured Ruminococcus sp.
ACAGTAAGAAGAATGAATGCGGCGATTCCTGTTCTGTCTGCTCCAGCGTGGCAGTGGAGATATACAGGTTTTTCATCAGCCTGGGCTATATAAGTGAATGCTTTGCAGAATGATTCCTCAAATGCGTCAAATCTTCCGAACTCTTGGCTGGAGATCGGGCACGGAACATATTCCACTCCGTCAACATACGGTCCGTTGCAGATGTTTTCCTCTCTGAGATCAAGTTCTACCTTGATGCCCAGATCCTGCATCTGCTGTGTGCCGAGGTCGGAAACACTTTCCGTATTGGCTCCTCTGAAGAAAAGTCCCTGCCTTATATATGCGTTTTCGCCGAATGATGATTTCCAGCCGCCTATGTCGCGAACATTGGTTGCACCATCAACATACACTATGCGTGGTGCTACGGATGTTATATATACTTCATGGATCGGACTTTCAGTTATGGAATCCACACTGACTCCGGCTCTCCAATAGAAATGTTCTCCGAGATACGGGTTATAGAATTCATATCTGGTATCGGTGATACCTTCTACCGTTACGGCATCGGAGAAGTCAATGGAAGAAGCCTTCTGAAACACATATGAGTCGGAGGAGCCGATTCCATCTGATGAAAAATCACATACCACCGCGTTGGGAATACTTTTTTCTTCGCTCCCGTCGGCATATAATGTGATGCTTTTCAGCGTATCGTTTGCAAATCCTGACTGCAGTTCCGTTCTGTAATCGACATATTCAGCCGGAAGAACGGTTTCGACTGATTCTTCCGTCTGCGCAAGCACAGGCAATACTGCTGAACCTAAAAGCAGTATCGTGAGGATGAGAGATAATAATCGTTGGCTTTTTTTCATAAAGTCCTCCTGGTGCCTTGTGAATCAAATTCAGGCAATACAATTTCTGTACGATGATTATATCAAAAAAGAATACGTTTCTTCAACACAAAAAACAAGTTCTTCAAAAAAAGTTACATCTGACATTATTGTTGTTTTTTAACTGCAGAGAAGATATAATATTATAAATGAAACTTTTTCCGGAATCGTCGAATTCCTGCGGTATATTCACCTGATTGAGGAGAATTGAAATGAAAAATATTTATACTGTTTTTTTGATAGTTGTCTTTCTTCTTGCTGCTTTCATTTTTTCCTCTTGCTCATCGAGTGATAATCATGTGAATCTTACGGATACAGAAAAAAGAGTAGATACTGTGGCTGACACCAAAGGGGACATTGTCCTGCCTCCGTCTGACAGCGACTCGGGAAGTGCTGATAGGGATACCGATGATGAAACCACTGAACCCGACACGGAAGAAACGGAAAGCGGCGAAACTCCGGGGGGCGTGACTGGAGATACCGGCGAAACAGAGAACACTCCGTACCCTTCACCGGATGATACGAATGAGATAATACCCGTGGAAATCGGCCCCGGGACGATAACCCCTCCGGGAATCGATGACATAGATGAAGAGAAACAGTCGCTTATTTCATATATGGAGAAGGATGCTCCGTATAAAGCGGTGCTGATTGAAAACACAAAAGAAAACGGTGAAACCGAGAGTTCTATAGGATACGTTCTTCCTCAGCTCGAGTACTATTATTTTGATATTGACAGCGGGTTTGAATTCGGATTCAATCCGGACAGACGCGTTTATATTGCCAGCGTCTCAAAGCTCCCCTATCTATTCTCCGTGATCAGAGAAATCGAAAACTACGAAAATTCGCTGATTTCGGATAATGAAAGGGAGCCTGACGAAAAATATGACCTGTCAAGAGAGTGGGTCTATGACAGTTCCACGATGTACATGTGGGGATCGGGTGAGATCATATTTGAAGATGACGGTTTTACTTTGACGATCAGGGAACTGTTTGAATATGCGCTGATATACAGCGATAATGTCGCGTTTTCACAGCTTATAGAGATGTTCGGATATGATTCGTACCGCGAACTTATGGACAGCCTCGGGATTTCATACAACTCTTATTGGGTGACGGATATGATGACTATAAGCGAAGTCGTTTCCTTTATGAAGGAACTGTATGCATATTTTGATGAAGGTTCACCTTATGCCGTATGGATGAAGGATTGTATGGAAAAGTCGGACCAGGGCTTTATGATTGCGGATTACTACCCCGATATCAGTGTGCCGCATAAGTATGGATGGGATATTGATTCATTCTGCGATGCCGCAATCGTATATGACGAGCACCCGTATATTCTGGTAATACTTACCGATTACAGTGACGGAAACTATGATCCTGAAGTACTTAAGTACTATGAAATAGTTGTGAAAAACACTAAAGATCTACACAGAAAACTGTGGGATGAGCAGAAGTAAGATGCCGAAAGGAAATCAAACATGAAA
>CACXBN010000362.1 GCA_902765885.1 uncultured Ruminococcus sp.
ACGCAGCAGACGGAATATCTCTTGCACGAGGTTTTCCTCCGCAGGTTTTAGATATGAGGACACCATTTCGGTTTGAATGTTCTGTAGGTCTTACTGCAAATTTTTGTTCGATAGGATTGATTAACAGTTCAACATAGTTTTTCATGCCAAATTTTCTTATACATGCAAAGCTGAATTTTAATTTTCGATCTGCAAAAGTTACGGTAGGATAGTTGTTTGGGCTAAAAAACTCTGTGCGAGTAATTTCAAAACCTCGCAGATCAAAATCCCCAGCCGCCACTTCAAATGTGAATTCCTCGGAAACCGGAGACTTTTGTTCTTCTGATACGACATATACACTTTCTGCAGCATTAATGTAATCTTTTTCTTTAAATCCGGCCCATCTTGGATTTATTATGACAAATCCCTTTAATATTCCACTGTCGATTACCATCAGACTTGGCAGAATAGATTTGTTCTTATACTTGGAATTATCAAGCATACGCTGAACAGCATTGAAATCGTCTCGTGAGACAATCCCTTTATGATGGTTTAAATACCAGCTCTGAGGTCTCTCGCCGCAGTTTTTTAGAACTTTATGGTTTTTATAACTATCTGTGTATGTTTTACGTGTTAGTACATCTCCGCAGTGCCGCTCATTACGAAGAACAGCAGCTACTCCGCTTGATGTCCAGTGTAAATTGCCGAAATATGAACGCCGTTCCTGCTCAGTGAGAGTATCAGCGATCTGTTGTGTAGAATAACCGTATAAATACATATAGAACATCAGCTTAACGGTAGGGGCTTCATCCGGGTTGATCTGGAGTTCTCCATCCTCATTATGAGTATAACCGAAGAGTTTTGGCGTAAGCGGTATTCCATGATCCAACCTCATCCTCAGAGACGTTTCCATACTGCGACTCCGGATGTGAGATTCTTCCTGAGCCATAGAAGCCTGAAAAGTAAGCGATAGCTGTGATGCGTCATTCAGAGAAAAAATTGCTTCCGACTCAAAAAACACTCCGACGCGAGGTTTCAGTTCGGCAAGATTTCTGACTGTTGAAACAAAATCTTCAACATTTCTTGCAAAACGGGATACACTCTTGGTGATGATCATATCGATTTTTCCACTATAGCAATCTGAGATCATTTGATTAAACGCGTCTCTATGTTTTCGGGAAGTACCGCTTATCCCTTCATCTGCATAGATTTTTACGAGTGTCCAGTTTGGATGATGTGTTACAAACTCCTCATAATAATTTTTCTGCAGTTCATATGAGGTTGTCTGTCGGATATCGTCAGTTGAAACCCTCACATATATTGCCACTCGCTGGTTTATATCATTGTCATAATAGTCAGGCTGTTTTTTCTCAGGAATAAATATATAGTTGTCTGGATCAATATCAACATTATACCGCTTCCGAACCTTTTGCTTTTTTTGCTCTTTGATTTGTTTTTTTTCTGAATCAATCATTTGCGCTATCTCCAAGTAATAAAGACTGTTCTTCAGAATTATCATCCGGCAGTATTTTCCATTCATCCGAAGGGAAAAAGCTCATATCATGGTTATCATATTTGTAATATGAGGCAAGAGTAAATATGTTTTCTGAGACAAAGAACATGCCGACAGGATTTTCCAAAGCCGCCAGCATTCTAGCAACAATGGATATCTCATAATGCTTTTTTGAGACATTCGAAACTTTCTGTGTGACGATCAGGTTGACTTTTCCTGCGAAACAGTCGTTCAGAAGTCTGCACCATTCTTTAGCGCTCTCCATATTTGGCGCGGTTGAGCCTTCATCAATATAAAAATCAATAAGTTCCCAATTCGGAAGAAGAGCCATCGTATCTTTGTATTGCTGTACATGGTAATCAAGATAGTTATCATGATTGGTCTGATTGAAATAGCGAATATATATGCCGACACGATAATGATGTTTTGGACTGGGCTGCTCATGCCGTATAGAATTCAACCATGCCTTATGATCAATGATTTTTTGGTCTGTTTCAAGATTACCTGTGAATGGAATTGAAAAATCGGGAAGGGATTCTGATTCTGAAATTTGATTGATGAGATCAATATTTTCGGACATAAACATTATTCCTCCTGTTGTCTTTCTGTATGATAATATTGTAACGTCAAAACGGGAAAAAAAGAATAAACCGAGAGTCAAGTTAATGACTGTCGGTTTATATTTTAAAATATTTACCTTATTATATCAAAACAGGTCAGTCTGTCTGGCCTGTTAATAATCATCGCTTGATTTGTATGAACGTATTGAGCTTTTGATTTCTTTGACTATTTTCAAAATTGAGTCTATTTCTGCCGGAGTACAGTCTTCCAGCAATTCTGTAAACTCTCTTTTATATAGATTGTTTACTTCAGGAATGTCTGACCTCAGCAGAATATCAGCGCTGACCTGTAAGGTTTCAACGATGCGTATAA
>CACXBN010000363.1 GCA_902765885.1 uncultured Ruminococcus sp.
CGAATCATCATCGGAGTGGAGCTTTTTTAACAAGCCATATTTTTCCAAATTTCTTGTAACTCCCGGAGGTATGTGTTATACTTGTTTTTGGCAAATTATTACTGCAAGTTGTAGAAATGGAAATTTTAGTATGGTATATGATGTATTGATTATCGGTGCCGGTTGTGTCGGATCGATGACTGCAAGCCTTCTCTCAAGAAGAAAATGCAAAGTCGCCGTGGCAGAAGCTGCCTGTGATGTTGCAATGGGAGCAACATGCGCAAATTCTGCAATTGTACATGCAGGCTATGATGCTCTTCCCGGTACACAGAAAGCCAAGTTCAATGTACGCGGAAACATCCTGATGAAAAAGCTGTGCCGTCAGCTGGATGTTGAAATACGCGAATGCGGATCACATGTTATCGGATTCGATGAAGCTGACCGCAAAAAACTTGAAGAGCTTTATGAAAGAGGAGTCAAAAACGGAGTTCCGGATCTCAGAATCATTGATGGTGATGAGCTGAGAAAAATGGAGCCAAATGTTTCCAAAGAGGCCAAATATTCCTTGTATGCACCAAGCGCGGCCATTACATGTCCGTATGGAATCACGATAGCTGCAGCGGAAAATGCAGCTGTAAACGGAGTTGACTTTCATTTTAATTTCAAAGTTGACAGGTGCACGGAAAAAGACGGAATATATACCGTATATGCGGGAGAAAAAGAAATCTCCGCAAAATACGTGCTAAACTGCGCGGGCGTTCATTCAGCGGAACTGGCTGCAATTCTCGGGGAAAAAGATTTCCCAATCACAATAACCCCTCGTCGCGGAGAATATTACATCCTCGATAAGATATGCGGCAACATGGCAAATTCGACTCTCTTCGTATGTCCTTCCGAAAGAGGCAAAGGCATTCTCGTAAGCCCTACCGTTCACGGAAATTTGATAGTAGGGCCCAATGCACATGAGATCGATGACCCTGAAGACAAGAGCGTAACCGCAGCCGGACTGGCCGAGATAGCAGAAGGCGCTAAGAGAATAATGCCTTCGATAAATCTCAGAAATGCTATAACGACATTTGCCGGAGTAAGACCAACCCCAAACACATATGACTTTTATATCAAGCCTTCGGAACAGTTACACGGAGTCATACACGCAGTAGGCGTCGAATCTCCCGGATTCGCCGCATCACCTGCAATCGCCGAATATCTGGTGGAGCTTCTCGGCGGCGAAGGATTCTGTCCTGAAGAAAACGATGAATACATTCCAACAAGACGCAAAGACGGAAATCACAAACAGTTCAACAGGATGACACCTGAAGAAAAGAACGAAGCATGCAGGAAAGATCCTTCATACGGAAAAATAGTCTGCAGATGTGAAACCGTTACGGAAGGCGACCTTATAGATGCTATCAGGGCCCCGATACCCGCCGTCACGGTGGATATGCTGAAAAAACGCCTTCGTGCAGGAATGGGAAGGTGCCAGGGCGGGTTCTGTTCTCCGAGAGTGGCTGCACTTATAGCAGAGGAGACATCATGTACCCTTGACAAGGTCACCAAATCCGGTGGCGGATCATGGCTGGTAACCAAAAGGAATACGGACGGTGAATGAAGATGCAGAAAAAACTCGTAATTATAGGAGCGGGTCCTGCAGGTCTTTCTGCGGCATGTGCCGCGGTTGATGCAGGTCTGAGCAGTGAAGATATTTTAGTAATTGAACGTGATTCACAGCCGGGGGGAATACTCAATCAGTGCATACATGCCGGATTCGGACTTCACCGCTTCGGAGAAGAACTCACGGGGCCCGAATATGCGGGCAGATATATAAAGATGGCCGAGGAAAGAAACATAGAGATTCTGACTGACGCAATGGTGCTTGAGATTACAAGCGATAAAAAGGTGACATTCGTATCTCCTTCAACAGGTTATTCGGAAATCAAAGCCGAAGCAATTATTCTCGCAATGGGCTGCAGAGAGAGAACAAGAGGTGCGATTGGCATACCCGGTTCAAGACCTTCCGGTGTATATACGGCAGGTTGTGCTCAGAGATATGTGAATATAGAAGGCTTCATGCCGGGGCACCGTGTCGTAATTCTCGGCTCCGGCGACATAGGATTGATTATGGCCAGAAGAATGACGCTGGAAGGCGCAAAAGTTCTTGCTGTTTGTGAGATCATGCCCTATTCCGGCGGACTCGGCAGAAATATAGTACAGTGTCTTAATGATTTTGATATTCCTCTCAAGCTATCCCACACCGTAACGAATATCTACGGCAAGGAAAGGGTGACCGGTGTTACGATAGCAGAAGTAGACGAGGCAAACGGAAGGCGCCCGATTCCCGGGACTGAAGAATATATCGAATGTGACACTCTCCTTCTGTCAGTGGGACTTATTCCCGAAAACGAACTCACAAGGGGTGCGGGAATTCCGATCGATCCTTTCACAAGCGGAGCGTTTGTGAACCAGTTAAGAGAAACAGAAACAGAAGGAATTTATGCGTGCGGCAACGTGCTTCATGTTCATGACCTTGTTGACTTTGTATCCGAGGAAGCGGCCATTGCGGGAAAATCCGCAGCAGAACGTATTCTCGGAAAGCGCGGCAAAACGGTAAAGAGCATTAAAGTCTCGACAGGAACCGGTGTGCGTTACACAATCCCCGAAAGAATAGATTTGCAGGAAAACCAGGATGAAAGCATCCGCATATTCTTCAGAGTCACCGATGTATTCAAGTCGGTCAGATTGACAGTTTCCGACAATGAAGGAAATATTCTTGCAAGAAAAGCAAAGACCGCATCAGTACCGGGCGAGATGGAGTCACTTGAAATATCTGCGGACAAGCTCAATGAGATGCTTGAAAACGGTGTAGACACCATCACGGTTTCCGTGGAAACAAACAGGAAAGCGTAGGTGAAATCAATGGTAAAAGAACTCACATGTGTCGTATGTCCTGCAGGATGCAAAATAAACGTCACGCTTGATGAGAGCGGAAATATCACGGATATATCAGGATACACCTGCATAAGGGGAAAAAATTATGCACAGTCTGAAGTAACGCATCCCGTAAGAACTCTCACTTCAACAATTCCGGTCATAACGAAAACAGGAGAGCATATGCTTCCCGTTAAGACAAGCACCGGAATTCCGAAAGAGCTTATTTTTGATGGAATGAAGGAACTGAAGAAAATTAAGTTGACACACCCTGTGAAAGCCGGCGATATCATCGTGCACGGATTTCTCGGGACGGACGCTGATATTGTTGCAGGTAAAGATGTAATATAAGACATATCGAAAGATTGTTATCAGAACATCAACTCAAACATCTCGTAGTCTGCAAAAGAGAGAAGTTATCTGCCACTATTGTGGTGGAAATAACTTCTCTTTTTGTTTTTTGCCGATGTGTGAGATAATAAGAAAAACCGTTGCTCTCAAAAAGCAACGGTTTTAACGATAATATAATAATCCTGATCTTATGGTATTTTCTACCTGTCTTCTCTGAAATATGAAATTCCAAGAGATGCAGGCGGTTGATTTGTTCGCTTGTTTCTGATGCTTGTGATTATAAGCACGATTATCGTTACAATATACGGGAGGGTCTTAATAAGCTGTCCCGTTGCAACGTCGATACTCAGGCCGAATGACGGCAGATATGAGCCGAGAATGAAGAGTGCGCCGAAGACAAACGAACCTATAATGCTGAGATAAGGTCTCCACAGGGAGAATATAACAAGAGCTACAGAGAGCCATCCCATTGCCTCAACAGTGAGGTATGACTCCGGTGATCCGGCATAGTCGATTACGTAGAAGAGCCCTCCGAGTGCGGCGATTCCGGATCCAAGGCATGTCGCAACATACTTGTATCTGGTAACATTTATGCCTGCGGCA
>CACXBN010000364.1 GCA_902765885.1 uncultured Ruminococcus sp.
AAAAATATGTAACCTGATATAAAAAAGAATACTCGAGGTTAAAAAAGGGACAGATTTCTTTGACTGTAGATATGAAAAGGAATGAATCGCTCTCTCAAACTCGAGGCTGGCTGATGCTAAGAGTGTTCCGGGGCCAATAGGTAAAAGAATATGTCCTGCCTTCACAGACAGAACGTCCATTCTCACGATCAAATAAATGCGTAATAAGCGGGAGAACTGCTTTTACATACAAAATTCATAAGCCTGATTACGTATAAGGGCAAAAGGATACATATATCGGACACGCTGCGGAAGCGGCGAAAAAACGATATGGGGTACCCCTTCTTCCCTATACCATTTTTCAGGATTCAGGACGGAACGGGTCACCCGGATCCGTCCTGTATTTGTTTCTGATGCCCTTTCTCAGAGATCAGGGGAAAGGGAAAATATGAGATTCACAAAAACCCCTCAGAGCAAAAGGACTTCCTACACGTACCGCTTCAAAGACGGTTCGAAAATAACTCTCAAGCCGGGAAAGGACGGTGTAACCGAAGAACACATAAGGCTTCTTCATGCCCTGGACGACTCAGAAGTCTATCACAACATCAAAAACAGCCGTCCTCCGCTTACCGACTCTGAAAAAGGACAGAGGAAGAACTGGAAGAAAGCACACCCCGGGGAAGAATACCCCGCAAACTGGAATCTGTCTATGGACCTTCTGTCGGAACGCGGTAATAACGATAGTGATAAAAATCACATCCTCTTTGTTTCCCATGTATATTCCGAACCGGAAGAAGATGACAATCAAGTGATCGACAGTATTCTCGATTGTCTGACAGACATTCAGCGTACAGTCGTATATACCGTGAAGATTCAGGGATACACGCAAACTGAAGCCGCGGAAATTCTCGGAACAAGCATTCCAAACATAAATAAACACCTGGCGAGAGCCATGCTCAGAATTAAAAAGCAGAAAGACTGCAAAGAAATTCCTGCAAGAGGTTAAAAAAGCAGCAGATATTATTGACTGTAGATATGAAAGATCTGGATCGCCGGGATCAGAGCATCAAACTCCTGTGATATCACAGACGTATCTCGTGCCCCCCGATGATGGCGGTGCCCCCCGAAACACTTTTACCACTCAGTCAGGAACACCTGCAGATCCCAACTTAATTTTTCAGAACAGGAGGAAACCGAATCATGGAAGAAATCGAACTTGTCCTCGAACGGCATGAAAACAAGATCAGAGCTGTCGAGGAATCACTGAGCGAACTGAAAAGTGTGCAGACGGAGATCCGTTCTATGAACGAGACTCTCGTCATACTCGCAACAGAGCTCAAGCACACAAATGAACACCTGTCCAGGCAGGAAGAGCGGATAAGCGATATGGAAAAACGGCCAGTGACGCGCATGCAGCAGATCATTACAGCGATAATCTCGGCTCTCGCCGGCGGCATCGTTTCAATCATTATCACAAATATTTTCAAATGAAGAAAGGAGAGTCATATGAATTATCAGGAATACATCCGCCCTGAACTCTTGGTGCTTGTTCCGGTACTCTACCTGATAGGAACCATAATGAAGAAAAGCAGAATCAGGGACAGCTACATACCTTTGATTTTGGGGCTGATTGGAATAATCCTGTCCGCGGTATGTATATTTTCAATGTGTGAAACTCATTCTGTAGCAAAAATATTCGAAGCCCTGTTCACTTCAGTGACGCAGGGAATAATGACAGCGGGTACCGCTGTGTACACAAATCAGCTTTTTGTCCAGGCAAAGAAGGAGGAAGATAATGACAGGTGATATCAATCCGGGCGATATTGTGAGAGTTTCGTACCATTCAGCAATATTGCCTGAACATGTAAAAAGAAAATGGATAACAGAGGGAATATCCGACGGAATTGCGTTTCTGAGCTCAATCAGCCCGGGAGAACATCTCATAGCAGACAGCGAATTTGTTTATCAGGATGAGATCAGCTGTCGAATCCGTCACAGTGATTTCATCAGAAGCGGTCCCGGTAAGGGATACGAAGCTGTCGGGTATCTCTCAAAAGGAGAAAACGTCGAAATATCCAGTGTACTTGACGAATGGGTATACCTACCCAAAAAATCAGGATGGTTTCCAAGAAAATACATATGGAGGATAAGATATGACAGATAAAACAAGCGCCCTACTATCAATTTGCAGGTTTCGCGATGGGTTTGATAAGTTCCCGGCTTCGTGTTTTAACGATGAAGTCTTCGGCAAGCTCCTTGCAAACCGGATGGGGTCTGTTACGTATGGAGTACTTTCAAAAGAGGGTCTCCTTGATGTGATCGGCAGAGAATACAGAACGATCCTGAAAACACTTTATGAAAGCAGCGTGCAGAAAAACAAACTGTACCGAGACCAGATCTGCTACATAGACAGCATTATGAAAGGTACTGAAGTTTCATATGCCCTGCTTAAAGGCGCGGTTCTATGCTCGGAATACCCTGAA
>CACXBN010000365.1 GCA_902765885.1 uncultured Ruminococcus sp.
ATTAACCCCAAAGTTTTGGCTATGAAGGAAAGTTGTTGTAGAGAGAAGGAGCTTTCTTTAACTGGAAATCACCAACATAAACTGTATAATGTTAACTATAGGATAAGAACTTGTAAGAAAGTGTGGAGAAGCAGTTTCTGCTGTGCAGGAAACGGAATCAGAAATAGAAGAATAACTGCGGCTGTTTCTGGGTAGGAATTAAAAGTTTTGGATTTGAAAAGACTTTTTATTTGGGGAGGAAGCCTTATGAACGAACTTCAGATCATAGGTCTTGATATTACGGATATATCAGCCTGGGATTTTACTGCTTTGAAAGAAGAGTTGCAGGCTTATTTGTCGGAGTATGCCGGCATTGCCTATACAGACGAGACAATCAAGGATGCAAAGAAGGATCGCACGACCCTGAACAAGGCGAAAAAGGTGGTTGAGGATGCGCGAAAGGCATACAAGGCACGCTGTCTGAAACCGTATGAAGCGATAGAGCCTCAGATTAAGGAACTCACCGGCCTGATTGAGGAAAGACGTCAGCAGATCGATGAGACCGTGAAGGAATACGAAGGCAGACAGAAAAAAAAAAAAAAAAAAGAGGTACGGGAGTATTACAATCGTGTCTCCGGAAGCCTGGGGGCGGACGCAGATAAGATCTACCAGAAGGTATTTGATCCGAAGTGGACAAATGCTTCAACGAATGCCGCAAAGTACCGTGAGGAGATCCAGATTGCGGTTGCGTCGGCAGCTCGTGATTTGGAAAGCATCAAGGCGTTGGATTCTCCGTTTGAGGATACATTAAAAGAAGTATATCTGGAAACGCTGTCGATGGACGCAGTTCTTCAGAAAAATGGAGAACTCAAAGAAGCTACCGGGAAAGCAGGCCTTATAGGCGCAGCGGATGGAAATGCCGGAATGGTTCCCGCCCCCACAGCAATGTCTTCTGAAACACCTGAAGCTGATGAAACCGAAGGAACTCTAGTCAGAATCCACGCCTCCCAGGCGCGCCTGAAGCAAATCTGCGATTTTATGAAAGCAATCGGGGTAACCTATGAAATTGTGTAGGTAGTGCGTATGTTTGATTTTAGCCACGTGAATAGCGATCAGAAGAAGGCAGTTATAACAACCGACGGACCGGTTCTCATCATTGCCGGCCCCGGAACTGGAAAGACCTTCACGCTCGTAAAAAGAATAGCTTATCTTGTCCTTGAGAAACACGTCGCGCCAGGTGAGATCATGGCGGTTACCTTTACCGAAAAGGCGGCGCGGGAACTGTTGACCCGAATCTCGAATGAGTTCCTTGTCTCCGGTGCGCAGATCAACATCAACGAGATGTATATTGGCACTTTCCACGCCATATGCCTGCGGCTTTTAAAGGAAAACTCCGAGTATGCCTATAATGACGGGCCGCATCGGATGATGGATGCATTTGAACAGCTTTATCTTGTTTACCGAAATATTGACCTTTTCAACAGTCTTCCCAATTATTCAAAACTGATCTCCGGAAAGAGCCGCTGGAAACAGACACAGGAGATTTGCCGATATGTGAACCAAATCATGGAAGAACTTGTGGATGTCAATGCCCTGCTCTCCGACGATGACAGGGACATGCAGTTCCTTGGAAAGATTACCGTCCGGTACAGAGAACTCCTTGCACGGAACGACGTGATGGACTTTTCTTCCATCCAGACAAGAACCTATAACATGCTGAAGAAACATCCTGCCGTTCTTGAGAAGATTCAGCGGAGCATCCGCTATATCATGGTCGACGAATATCAGGATACGAACTACATTCAGGAACAGCTCATGTTCCTGCTTGCGGGGAATCGAAAGAACATCTGCGTTGTCGGCGATGACGACCAGGGCATGTACCGTTTCCGCGGAGCCACTATCCGCAACATACTGGAATTTCCTTCCAAGTTTTCACCCGAAGAGTGTACGATTATTCATATTAATAAGAATTACCGGTCGAGACCGGACATCATCCGCTTTTATAACCGCTGGATGGCAAATGTCGACAACGTTAACCTGTTCAACTGGGATAAATACCGCTATGACAAACAGATCGTTGCAGCGGATCCGGATGCAGAGGATATGCCGGCCGTGTTTATGTGCGGTGGCACGGAGGAGGATGAACGAGAGGATCTGCTCCGATTGATCCGTATGCTGTTTGACAACGGATGCATCTCCGATTTGAACCAGGTCGCGTGCCTTTTCCGTTCCGTTAAAAGTGAGGAGGCAGCGGATCTCGGACGGTATCTGGAGGCAAATGGCGTTCCAGTCTATTCGCCCCGTTCAGATATGTTTTTCGAGCGGCAGGAGGTCAAACAGATCCTCGGATGTCTCATGCTTTGTTTTCAGTCGTACCTCGGAGATCTGAAACGGAATTCGTTTACACACCTCATCTCCGATATGCTCAGAAATTACTACATTTCCTGCGTAAAGGAAGCGAGTGTAATCTATAAAGGAAACAGGGATCTGTATGCCTTTGTACAGAAGCAAGCCGGTGAGATTCTGAACGTGACGGAGGAAAATGAGGACGGGCTTCTGGATATCTTCTATAAGCTGGTCGCCTTTGAACCATTCAGCGGATATCTTTCCGCGGATCTGAAGGACAATGTCCTTAAAAGCAGGGCGGCACGGAATCTTTCCGAAATCTCGCGTCTACTCTCTCGTTTTAGCCATCTGCATGGCATGCACAGCATCACACCCGTGAACCGGATCTCACTTCCGGAGGAACTATTCAATGATTTCTTACGCTGTCTCTATATCGACGGCATTGGCGAATACGAAGACGACTCCGAGTATGCCCCGAGGGGCTGCGTTTCCTTCATGACGATCCATCAGTCGAAGGGGCTGGAATTTCCCGTCGTTATCGTGGGGGCGCTCGGGAGCACACCGAGGAATAATTTTGATTTCCTGATGACATCCCTCGAGAACCGGTTCTTCCACCGTCCGCCGTGTGAACCCCTCTCCGATATCCGGTTCTTCGATTTCTGGCGGCTTTACTATACGGCATTTTCCAGAGCACAGGATCTACTGGTCCTGGCAACAAGGAAACGACAGGGAAAAGCCTTTGTGCCTTACATCCGGGAGCTTCCGCATATTCGCGAATTACGAAGGGCAGACGCGTTTGCAGAGATCAAAAAAATAAACTACAAACGGATGTATTCGTTCACCTCTCATATCGCGGTGTATGACGGATGCCCGATGCAGTATAAGTTCTATAAGGAATATGGTTTCGTGCAGAATCGAATGTTCCATACATCGATCGGATCCCTGGTCCATGCAACGTTGGAGGATATGAACAAGTGCATCATCTCAGGGCATCTGGAGCGGGTAAATGAGGAATCCATCCGAGAATGGTTTATCATTAACTACCAGAGGATGCAGGAACAGACCGGATATTTTTTGACGGACGAACAGCAGAATCAGGCGTTGCATCAGGTAATCCGCTACTATCACCATCGAAGGGATGAGCTCGGTCGGGTCTGGAAGGCTGAGGAGGAAATCAACCTGGTACTGCCGGAATACATTTTGCAAGGCGTGATCGACCTTGTGGAAGGCCTTGATGATACCGTAGAGATCGTGGACTACAAGACCGGGCCAAAGCCAGATGTCACACGTTACCCGTCGCGGGTCGAACACTACCGGAAGCAGCTGCAGATCTATGCCTACCTGATCGAGAAACGGTATGGCAAGAAGGTCAGCCGGATGCATCTGTATTATACAAGCACCATGGAAGGCAATCCTCTGGTCACTTTCGAGTGGAACCGGGGGGATGTTGACCGCGCGATTCGTGACATTACGGAGACAGTGCAGAAGATCGAGGCAAAAGACTTTCATGAACGCGCGCAGAACACGTATGCCTGCAAATTCTGCGATATGCGATATTTTTGCAAAAGCGATAATTGTTAAGGAGGGAGTCTAATGGCTGTTTGCCTGAACTGCGGAAAAGAGACGGATTACTGCCTGTGCGATGAATGCAGGAGTACGGTGAATATCGAGGATCTGTGTCGGCGGATTGTGGACTACAGGCCCAGTAACTGCGAGAACCCGCTGTGGAATCAGATCGCATCCGAAATGGCCTATATGAGCGATTTCCGGAATGCAGCTTTTGCTCTGGCGGATGAATTACCGCCACCCCGCAGGGAATACTGGAAGATCCTGGCCTTCTGCGGGGAAAATGCGAACGTCCAGAAGTACAACCGCCCTTGGCTGTATGAAACATATGAAAGGATCAAGGACCTAGACGGATTAACCCGGCTGGAGCTGAATCGGATCAAGGGCATGGTACTCGGAGCGCTGTTTATGGATTACCGCTATGAGGATGCGGATCTTTTGGCAGGGGAACTACTGGAGGAAGACGAGCTTCCGGCACAGGCCTATTACAATCTGGCGGACTTTTATTCCAAGACCAGGAGATACGATGAGGCGGATGATGCCATGGATGCTGCCGCAAGGCTTTACGGTGCGGAGCATACAGACCATCTTTTCGGAAAGATTGCCGAGAGCAATCGGAAGTATCGTGAGAAGGAGGCCCAGGGTAAACAGCAATACATGCCGAATCCGAAGGAAAACAAGGATGAGGTTAGAAAGGCCTATATCGACTACCTCGATTCCATTGGAATCGAGGCAGAGATAACCGTCTCCTCTACTTCGAGGAGCAGCATACCGAAGGCGATTCCGCGAGATCAGTATCCGGAACCCAAAGAAATTAGGGATGTGAATTTTGATTCTTTCGTTGCCTATGATTTAGAGACGACCGGCTTCAGTCCGAAGACCGATGCCATTATAGAAATCGGCGCTGTAAAGGTCTGTGGCGGGAAAGTGATCGAATCCCATGAATTTGTTTTTCAAGAATTTGTACGCCCATATAAAAAGAGTGTGCGCGAGGAAATAACACAGCTTACCGGTATCACCAAAGATGATGTCAAAGACGCAAGACAGATGTGGGAAGTCTTTCCTGACTTCATGAAGTTTGTCGGCGACAATGTGCTTGTGGGCTATAACAACGTGAAGTTCGACAGCCGCTTTCTGGTCCGTGCCGGAAGATACAGCAATATTATAATGCAAAACCCTCAGTTTGACGTCATGAAATATGCAGACAGATTTCGGACAAAGCTCGGGTTTGCGAACGAGAATCTGTCACTCGAAACCTTAAGCAAAAAACTCGGGATTGAAAATCCGGAGGCGCATCGGGCATTAGCGGATGCAATCACGACAGCAAGAGTCTATCTCCGGCTGAAAGAGATGGACGTTTCAGAGAACATGGTTGTGGTCGATGATATTCTCTCCGACCTTGACAATTGGTGATTTTTCAGAAGTACAGATAATGAGATTACGGAAGGGTATTCTATGTGCCCTATATCTAACGATACGAAGAAGGTGAATTACGCAAGCGGATCCTATTTCATGCTCGGAAACGAGCTCAGAAGGATATTATAGATGTCCTTGAGCAGAGTGGGCGGATAGCCCACCAACAATGGAAGTGATATTTGTAAAATGGAATTTAAGCATATCCAATTACGAAGCATGGGAGGAAAGATTATGGCAAGATGTCCAAGGTGCGGAGAACCTATGAATGGCGGAATCTGTGACAATTGCGGATTTCCGATGCGGCGATACAGGAAGATTGTTCCGCCGGCGAAACAGGGATTCGTTAGGAGAATCCGATGGAATATAAAATTGATGTAAGTAGGTTGGGCATAGATATGAAAGATTATTGTGGTACGGCTTGTTCAACGGATTTCCAATGGTGGTTACGGATCTCTCCAGGATGTAACGCATATCAGACCGGGGCTGATTGAGATGGCGCAGAAGAATGGCTTGGATTTGAAGAAGTAGATAATATAAAGCAGCTGTTGCCTGAAATCTGTCTTTTAATGTAAATAGAGAGGAAGGTATCGGTATGAATAAAGACTTATTGGGAATGGATTATTTTGAAGATGATGCCGATGATTTATTTCCGAAGAGTTCCTTTTCTGATCCACATAGGATGTTTTCAGGAAAAGATTGCGACATGAGCGAAGAAGAAAAAAAGGCATTGATTTCAAAGAATAAAGCAGCAATTATTGCGGCTGTAAAAGAATTTGTCAATTCGAATGTAGAAATTAGAAGGCTGCTGGTGATTTATTCTCCAGGAAAGGCAATAGACTCTGCATCGGATGAAGACCTGCAGTATGCTGACTCAATGTCATATAATGAACTGGTTGATGCTGGGTATATTGTCCATGAAATAGAGTCAGATGTTCTGGATAAAAACAAAGAGAAAGTGCATTGCATTTTATCAGTGAGTGCTTCTGAGACATCTGTTGATTTTACAGTTTTCTGTGACTATGAATACTGGCATTTAGATAATTATCGCGCAAGACCGGTGGAAATTCAAAAGATTATATATTCAGCCTTTAACGGAAAAGAAGGAATCCTTTCAAAGAAGCTTAATAATCTCTCCTGCTCAAATATGGCCATCAGAGATGATGTCGGTGCGGTAATAGCAATATATAACGAATCACACTCCTTGTTTTCTATGGATGATGAGGATGGGGAAGATGACAAAGAATTCCCGTTGAATCACTATGAAGATATCCTGCAAGTTGTAGTTGATAGACTCGTCAACAATACAGCTGTCAAAAAACACATTGGACGGGGTGATGCTGAAAGAATGTCTCTAGCAGAACTTATTGATAAGGGATATGTCCGATTGGTACAAAAGGTCTCAATAAATGAGGATGATCCGGATCAATATCTTATTATATATCTTGAAAATCGCATTGGCTTGGAACTCCACTTTAACATTATATCGAAAAACTCCACAAGTATGACTTCAGATGGAAAAGATAAGAATAAAGCAATTCTGAGATGCATCAAGTATGCCATGAGCATGATTCCCGGAGTTGAAGCGAAAGGAAGCCCTTCGAATTATGAGCTTAATGGTGAATGGACTCTTTATAATGTTTTTTACAGTGTTGAGTATTCCGAAGAGACTCTTAACACAGTAATTAATGAGGAAAATAGAAAGCGTGTAAAGCCGCGTTTCTTTGTGGACATTGATACTATAAACCAGGCATTGGATCTTAAACTGACTGATGAGGAATTTCAATCCAATGAGATTCAAGAGTTGCATATTGATATTACCGATGTCCCCTACTATATATG
>CACXBN010000366.1 GCA_902765885.1 uncultured Ruminococcus sp.
TTAAATTCCAATCGCGAAAAGATTCTGAAGTATATATTGCTGATTACAGGTTTGTTTTCTGTAACATTTTCTCTTTATTTGTCTTTTAGTATTTACTTTTCTTCGTTGGATTCCAGTTTTATCACTAGAACTTTCAAAATTTATCATCTGATACTTGTTGCCGGATATTTCGGATTGACATTGTTTACAGGGTTCAACAAAAGCTTTTTTAAGCGTGGATTTTATGGCGAATTCGTCGTTGCCATTTATCATTGTTTTTTTCTCGTTGCTGGGTTGATTTTACTTCTGTTTTGGTTGCATGGTTTAGTAGATTCAAAACGTCTGATTTTTGCCTATTTCACTTTGCTTTTCGTTTTAACAGAGACTGTTTTGCGTGCTCTTCTTAAGTTTGTTTTATTGAGGGTTTATTTCAATAGTAAATTTTCAAGCAAACTTTTTGTAATAACAGACAATGAAAATTATAAAGTTGTATTTAAATCATTACAAAGCAATCTTGATTGGAGCAGGTAGATTTGCGGAATATGTGTGCTAGATAAGGAAGATGTTTCTTTTAATGTCTACAATAAAGAGACTGTTTTAGGATTGGAGAACGCAAAAACTGATAAAGAAAATTTTTTGTTCCCAAAGAATATACATATTTGCAGTAAATTTGATTTATTGAATTACCTGACGATAGGCAATATTGACGAACTGTTTGTTTATACTAATCTGATATATGCTGATAATGAACTTAAAGAAACTATTTCCAAGTCTGAGGAAATGGGCATCAGAGTCAATATCAGGATTAATCTTGATATGTTTGATTTTCTGCCAAAGTCATATACAAAAATCGATCGCATCGGCAAATATCACTGTGTATCCATCAGCAGAAACTATGTTTCATACAGAAGCAGATTTATGAAGCATCTGCTTGATTATACTGGCGGATTTGTTGGCTTTTTAATATTTGCTGTTGTTTACATTGTCCTTGGTCCAATAACCAAACTTGATTCAAAGGGACCTATTTTATTTTCACAGAACAGAGTGGGAAGAAACGGCAGAATATTTAAATGTTACAAGTTTCGTTCGATGAGGCAGAATGCAGAAGAATTGAAGGAAACACTAATGGCTCAGAACGAAATGAACGGACTGATGTTCAAGATGGAGAACGATCCACGTATAACAAAAGTCGGCAGATTCATAAGAAAGACCAGTCTTGATGAACTTCCTCAGTTTATTAATGTTCTGAAAGGTGATATGAGCCTTGTTGGAACACGACCGCCAACAGTGGATGAATACGAACAGTATGAACCTAAGCATAGAGCAAGAGTATCAATGATGCCTGGGCTGACGGGATTATGGCAGGTAAGCGGCAGAAGCAATATCAGGGATTTTGATGAGGTTGTGAAACTTGACATGGAGTACATTGACAATTAATCTTTTTGGCTGGACGTTAAGATTATTTTGCTGACAATTAAGGTTGTTTTATTTGGGAATGGAGCTAGATAGGTTACTATTGTATGTACAACAGTTGCGGCACTTCGTGCCGATGGACACAGGGGAGATAGAGAGCCCGACCAACGGGAGCCGCAAAGCAAGAGATCATGGATTGGCGGAGAAAGAAGAGCAGCATGAGTTGACAAGGATAGGATAAAAGTACCAGGGATTCGTAGCACTGCGTGCCGATGACCACACGGAGAGAAATAAATGGAGAGGATGAAAGCCGATGGCTACTAAAAAGAAGATATTATTTGTGGTTGAAGCCATGGGCGGAGGCGTGTTCACTTATATTGTGGATCTTGCAAACGAGCTGTGTAAGTCATATGACATGTACATTGCATATGCTGTAAGACCGCAGACACCGGAGAATTATAAAGAGTACTTTGATAGTCGTATCCACTTGATTGAGGTCAAGAACTTCACAAGATCTATCAATCCGCTGAAGGATCTAAAAGCTATACTGGAAGTGAAGAGAATAGCTAAAGAGATTCAGCCTGACATCATCCTTCTTCATTCTTCTAAAGCAGGTGTAGTTGGTCGGATCACCTTCAATGGTAAAGATGTACCATTGTTCTATACACCGCACGGATATAGCTTCTTGATGGAGAACTACAAGCCGATGATGCGGCGGATGTTCCATGTCATAGAGAGCATATGTGCCAAGCGGAATTGCACAACCATTAGTTGCTCACCAGGAGAACATCAGGAAACGCTTAAGCTGACTGATAAGGCTTTGTACGTTAATAACGGCATCAATACAGCAGAATTGGATAACATGCTGCAGAAAGTTGAAGCGAGTAATCATCCTTTCACAGTGTTTACGCTCGGTCGTATCTGTTATCAGAAGAATCCGGCTCTGTTCAATGCTGTGGCAGAGGCTATGCCAAGTGTACGTTTTCTCTGGATCGGTGAAGGCGAGCTTAGGTCAGAACTGAAGTCATCCAATATTGAGATTACGGGCTGGGTTGATAGAGAAAAGGCATTACAGCTTTCAATGAATGCAGATGTGTTCCTCTTGACATCACTCTGGGAAGGGCTGCCGATAAGTTTGCTTGAATCCATGCACATGAAGAAACTCTGTGTGGTTAATGATGTGATCGGTAATCACGATGTCATCCACAACGGAGAAAATGGGTTTGTTTGCAGGACGGTTGCGGAGTTCAAAGATGCTATTAATTCAGCAAAAAATGATGATGTGGATGGGCTGATAGAAACAGCTTTCGATGATATTGGAACAAAGTACAACACCTCAGTGATGGGCGTAAAGTACGCCGAAATCTATGAGGGGTACTGCTTGAACTAGTATTTACAAGGGTTTGCGGGCTTTCAGAGGGTTCTGAAATACGTTCCTGTGTTTATGGTTCGTGTGGAATAAATAGAGCTTGGTATGCGCCATTTGCCAGAGAGGCGGTGGCGGCATGAATCCGAATATCTCTCACATTGTTTACGCATCCGATGATAAGTTCGCTGAGATTCTTGGAGTTAGTCTGGTAAGCCTTTATGAAAACAGCAAGGACATGGATGATATTGTAGTCTATGTCCTTGATAGTGGGATTACGGATGAGAACAGGAAAAGGTTAAACAGTATTTCGGAAAAATACGAGAGAGCACAAATCGCGTGGATCCCAGCACAGGATATCAGTAAAGTCCTCGCAATGGAGGTAAAGGTCGATAGAGGAAGTCTTAGTCAATATGCTCGGTTGTTCGTATCCTCTGACTTGCCATCAGATATTGATCGGGTTCTCTATCTGGACTGCGATATTGTGGTTAATAAGAGCATAAAAGAGTTGTGGAATATAGATTTACAGGGTAAGACAATTGCTGCTCTTAATGATGCTTTCAGTTCGCAGTACAGAGCGAACATAGGACTTCAGAAGAATGACGTTATGTTTAATTCAGGCGTGATGCTTATTGATTTGAATCGTTGGAAAGAGACTAAGGTCGAAGAACGCCTATTGCGGTTTATCGAATCCAAGAATGGAAAGATTCAGCAAGGCGATCAAGGTGCTCTGAATGCTGTATTAAGTCACGATACCTATTGTTTTGAACCACGATTTAATGCGGTGACAATCTTCTATGATTTTAGTTATAAAGAGTTATTGATATATAGGAAGCCGGCGGAAGGTTATTACAAAATGGAAGAAATACAGGTGGCTGTGTATGAGCCGGCAATCATTCACTTCACCACGTCATTCCTTAGCAAGCGGCCGTGGATTGTTGGCTGCCAGCATAGATATGTAGATGTGTGGCTGAAGTATAAGGAACTAAGTCCTTGGACTGAAACAACACTTTGGAATGATAGCACGAGTATCGTAAAACGCATAATAGTAGAAATGCTGAAAAGACTACCACGGAAGATGATGATAAGGATTTGTGGTTTAGCACAGGCTTATGGGAGACCGTTTAGAAATAGATTGACAATAAGATAGAAGATAGAAGGGATAGGTATGAGTAATATTAAGAACAATGCTGTTTTCAGAAAAGTATTATTAGTTGGGACGGGTGTTTTATCTGTACTTAATAGGGTCATACCTAAAAAGAAGAATAGAATTCTATTTTACGATTCAGGCAGAGCGTTTTTGGATGATAATACTGAGGCTTTTTTCACTTACTTGAAGAATAACGGTTACGATAAGAAATACGAGATGATTTGCTGTGTCCCAAATCAGAAAAAACCATCTCCCTTCAGTAATTATGAACCAGTTGGATCTATTAAAGGGGTCATTGCTTTTTTGACCTCTAAATATGTGTTTTTCTCTTTCGGGGATTTTAGAATTAAGCCATCACAAAAGCAAATTGTTGTTAATCAATGGCATGGTATGCCTCTTAAAAAGATTGGTAA
>CACXBN010000367.1 GCA_902765885.1 uncultured Ruminococcus sp.
ACGGTAGCCCATCATTTCGGACATGGAGGTAAAACCGTACTTATGACCGATACCGCTGATTTTTCCGCTGAACGCAGAGAAAATAAACATACCAATCATGTAAGGCAGGCCAATCGCGATGCAAACAACACCGCCGGTGTACGCATATCCGCCTTTACCGATGAGAGCGCTCCCTCCAATGACGGAAGCACAAATCGTGGCAATCAGAACAAAAGTCGGTAGTGTCCTTCCTGCGACATAGTAATCCTTGGAGTTTTTGACTTTTTTCTGACTCACAATCCCTACAACGGCGATCAATGCCATATATATAAGAATAATGATTAAATCCAGTACTGCAATCTGCATTCTCAATTCTCCTTACAATTGATCCGGGTCATACTTTTCAGACAAAAGCGAGTCGCCAGTTTTGTTCATGACCTTTATCACTTCGTTCATATATTTAAGATCAGATTTGATTTGATCCGCACTATCTGCAACCATGTAAAATGAAAGTATCGCTTTATCGACGGTTCTGTCCTTTTTTATGTGGAAACCAATACCCCTTTGCTGAATCAAAGAAACATAGGAGTCCAGAGCCTTGACTTTATCTACCCCTTCGATTTTCGCTACTGTGTCGTTGTCGCCCTGCAGGAGATAGTTTGCTACCATCGCTGTCTTCTGGAAAGCAGCAGAACGTTCCCTTATTTGATTTATATGATCTAACATCCGTCCTGAAAGCGCGTAGCGAACCGTCATCTCTACAGGATTCAGTCCCAGCACTGCTTCCTCCAGTTCAAAGAATGATCCTCCGAGCCTGCATCCCATCTCGTAAAAGGTAATCTTCTCTCCGTCAGCATGCCCCTGCAGGAAAATCAAACCGTCACGAAAGCCCAGCTCTCGAAACATCTTGAGAATTCTGGGATTTATCTCACGATAGTAATTTTCAATTGCCTTTGACGGCGCAAGGCATACATTTGAGTAGTTGATAGCAGTGCCGCGATCCGGACTCATATACCGGTCAAACATGGACAAAAGCCGAAATTCACCATCAACACCAACATAGTCCAGCAAAAACTCTCTGCCTGTACTGCAAGCCTCAACAATCGCATTTCCCGAAGAAGAAAAACTCAATGCTTCGGCAAGTTGAGCCTCAAGCGAATCTCTATCATAGCAGGCCCCTGCACCGCGAGACCCACTTGCATCCATGGGCTTGACAAAAACGGGGTATTCAATTTCTCGAATCACTTCCTCCGTCAGTTCATTACCGATGAGATATGTTTTTGGAACCGGCACACCAAACTGCTCACAGGTTTTCTTAAAATCGACTTTGTTCGTCGACATGGAAAGCATTTTGGGAGTTGCATAATACGGCAAGCCAAGCTCCTTGCACACTTCATAACAAACGGGCATCAGAATATCTACAAAGCCCGTCGTGACACCATTAATTTGATTTTCCCTGCACCACGCCACAATTGCTTTTACATCAGTTGCATCCAACAGTACCGCCTCATCTGCAATCTTTTTTGCAGGAGAGTCCGCGTAATAATCCGCAACGGCGACATAAGCTCCCATTTCCTGTGCTTTTCGAACGATACAACAAGCTAAGGTAATCCCGCCTAAAACGAGAAGTTTTTTTCCCTCAAACTCTTTTTTCACAATTCTATCCTCTTTAATTATTATTCGCCTAAGAACTCTTCTTTTAGCTGTGCATACATACAAAGATTATGAAAAGCCCCATTTTTATAAACCGCCTGTCTCTTGATCCCTTCAAGAACAAATCCAGCTTTTTCATATAAGTGTCTGGCTCGCTGGTTCTCTTCTAAAACACCTAGTTCCACCCGGTGCAGATTCAGGTTTATAAAGGCATGGTTCAAAATCTCTTTAATAGCAAATGATCCCATTCCTTGATTTTGATGTTCTTTGCTTCCGATCATGATATGAAAAGATGCAAGCTGCTGAATTTGGTTAATACCGACCAGACTGACAAGACCGAGGATTTGATCTGTTTCATCTGTAATCGCGCATCTGACCTGTTCGCTACGATGCGCCTGATAGTTTTCAAACCATGCTTCATCTGTGTCCATATTGATAAATCGAAACGGAGAGCCAAGAAACGCAACCAACTCCGGGTCGTTTCTCCACCGGTTGATCTCCGGAAGATCCCGACGCTCTAATTCTCTTAGTCGATACATTGAAGAACCTCCTCTGCAACTCGAAGCATATCATCACTGTCATATCTCTGATCACACGGCAACGGAAGAATGTTTGCCGCATAGTCCCTCTCAAGTTCATTGCCCTGTTCCAGTACGTTTGGCCAGAGCGTTGGAACGAAGATGCCGTTTTGCGCCAGTCCGTTTTTCACCTGCAGGCCATTCCTGCAATAGAACGGATAAGCAAACGGACCAACTGGCATTTTCAGCTTCATTGCGTTATGCGAGCCAAGTACGCTTTCCAAAACAGCATAGTTTCGCCCTCTCGCGGCTTGAACATGCGCATAGTTCACCGCGCTGAGAATGTTATGCGTGAGTCTGGACATTGAGCGAAGCTCCAAGTCCCGAAAGCCCCGGTTATTTTTCTGAGACACTGTGTAATAGTCACGTGCGCTGCCCGCGTCAAATCTGCCCAGAACATGACCCATTCTGTCTGCGGAGACGTCAACCGGAAGGGGTTCTTCCAGAAATGTATCCGTTGCCAGATAAGCGCCATCCGGAACGCCAAAGAACTTCCGACAGGAATAAATCGTATCAATTCCATCGAGCGGCTTTTGAAAAAACGCCTGAACGTGATCCACAATCAGCCGGTCGTATTTTTGCTTCCAGAACAAAATCTCCTCATCTGCAAGCTGCCCATAGTAGTTCACAAGGTAAAAATACGCTCCCGGCTCCAGTTCTTTTTCAAAAACCGGGCGAAACATGGCATCGATGTCATAGCACTCAAAGGGAATCTGCTCTCTTTCGCATAAAAACGGAATTGTATCACACAGGAAGCCCGGAATGTACAGCTTTTGGATGTGCTTTGCCTGAATCAGATAAGCGAGCGCATTCCTGCCGGAGTTCAGTGCAATCAAATTCGGGTAATACTCTCCGCTGCCGGACAAGGTCTCTAATTCCAGATATCCGCCGATTTCTTTCATTCAGAATCATCCTCAATATGGATATCGTTTGTGATGCGATCCAGAGACTGTAGCATCTCTTTTTCGGAATCATACTTCAAAAACAGGATTCCAATCGCCTTGGCCGCATTGTCAAAGCAGCGGAACGTGTCGCCGGGTTTTTTATATATTTCTCTGCGTATGATATGTGACTCCAGCTCCGGAGCAAAATGAATTCCGCGGAATGTGCCTGTTTTCGCTGCATGGAGATTGTGCGTTGCATAATACGGCTTTCCATCGTGCGGAAGGGCAGCCAGAGGTTCTCCCATGGCCGATCGCACCGCCATCTCCACAACGTCCACATCAAAGATCAAGGACAGGAGTTCCGGTATCATGTTGCCGCCATTACGGGGCCCGATATCGATCAGAAAAACACGGTCATTTTGATCGATGATGACTTCCACGTTCATACCGCAGTCCCGGATCTGCAGGGCAGTGACCAGTCTCTGCAGTGTCTCCTTCACGCGGTTCAAATCCGCATCCTGCACGACGGGCGGATAGCTTTTCCCAACCGGCACCAACGGATTAACCGAAGGATCTCGATGGCAGTTCATCAGGCCCCACAGGATCACCTGCCCATCCTTTACGAAAATATCGCCGCCGATCAGATAGGGGTGCTTTTTCTCTATAAACTCCTCGACGATAAACCGTCCGCAGCGGGAAAAGCTGAGCGCAAAATCAACCGCTGCCTTTATTCCGTCCCAAGAACGCAGCACTGTAACGCCTTTGCTTCCAGAGGAATCAACCGGCTTTACGATCACCGGAAGATGAAACTGCAGTTCATTTCCTGCAAAGGATTCACAATCGGAAAAAGCCATGCTTTCCGGAACACAGAACTGATTTTTCTTCAGGAAAGCGCGAAAGCGATCCTTATTACAGAGCGTTTCCACCGACTCCAGTGGATTTCCGGGCAGGCCCAGTTTCTCAGCTACAAACGCCGCCGTGGGTGCTGCCGGATCGGAGGCATACGCCAGAATACCATCGATATTCTCTTTTTTCGCAACCTCCAGAACCGCTTCACGATCCGTGGTGCTGACGAGGTAAAACTTATCGGCATGGTACTGTCCCGGATTGTCCGTCAGATAATCGCAGAGGACGGTATCGTATCCCAGTCTTTTTGCTGTTTCGATGGCGGCAATCTGCTGGGCAGAGCCGCCGAGTAGAAGTATTTTTTTCATTTTTTTCTTCCAGCCGCTTGTTTAATTATGTTCGTAATTACTCAAGAATTGCTCTCCACGCTTTGGTACTTTCCCCTGGGTAATAATTGCGAAACAAGGGAGCATGTGCATCTGCTATTATTTCGTTCCTGCAGAACTCTTCAAACGATATCTTTCCAATTGTTCGACAATCATAAGTTCTGACTCCATTTTCTTTAAAGCCTTTATATAAGACTCCTCGCGGGTCAAAATACAATTTTGTTCCCATAAGTGCCATGTTTTTTGTATTCCCCAAAGCAGATTGATGCCTGAACGGGAAGATTGCTACATCTATTGTAGACAAGAACTCCGTATACTCTCTAAAAGGCATTAATTCGGTTATTACAGTACATTTGGATTCGCCAAATATTGAGTTGCCTAACTCTTCAAGATATTTGATTTTCTCAAGTGATGCACCATAGGAGAGAACCATATAAATATGAATGTTCTCATTTCGGTATGCCGAAAGTTTGTTTAGATACTTTTCATGTTCGAGAAAATGATAGCCGCTATGACCTAGCAAGACTTTGGTCTCACCGCATTCTGAATTAAGATGATGCTCTCGTAATTGCAGCCTATATTCCACATCTGATTCTCCGCTGACCGGAATATAACAAACACGCACTTTAGAACCGTACTTTTTCCTAATGGTTTTTTCATCATAAGAAAAACCAATGCCAACACCATAAAACTGAGATATTTTATTCGATACTTGACGCTTTTTCCTAAAAGTACGCAAGTAGGTTCCTCTAATAATCTTTTTTATTGTGTGAACACCTTCTTTAACAATCATTTTTAGGTTCCACACTGTTTTAGGTCCGTTAGAATATATATCCTGACCCCAAACAACCCATACTATTTTTTTTGCAGCATCGTCAGTAAGACTAATAATCTGTTCATCTGTTAGAAACATCGAGTGAATAATGATCATTCTATAGTCTTGATAATGCTGATTAATATATTCCGGAGAAAAACAGGCAGGGTTTGAACTATAATTTTGATACTTTTCAAGCTCATCCATTCTGCGCTCAGAAACAAACTCATTATCATCTTGCGAAAATTCAGAGTTTAAAAACTGTACCATCTCCACATCAATGTGTGTGCACATTGAAAGCAAGTGCAGGTTTTTCATTTCCGCTCCTCACTTGTGATGACGCTGGGCAGGATCACCGCGCCGCGGCCGGTGCGGTCCCAGCGATTTTTGACGTTGTGCACCAGCTTCGCCGTATCCAGTTCCTTTTCAGAATGGGAGCGAAGCTCTATGCTGCGCGTACTTTCCGGCTCGATCTCCAGCTGGAAATTCGTGAGAGAGTAATCTGTGCAACGGGGAGCGCCTTCTTTATCGACCTCGTGCAGCTCTGCCCAGAGGATGTAGCGTCCGGGCAGCATACCGGTCAAGTCGATGCGCACATGATCCATGCGCCGTTCGCCCGCTTTTATTTGCCCAAAATGCACCAGCGCAAAAGTGACGGGCATTTCGCTCGGGAGCTTGAAATAGACGCGCATGATGGTATCTTCCACGTCCTCATTGCTCGTCCAGTCCACGGCGAGATCCAGATGGCCGTTTTCCTCGAACGCACCGGTTACGGTGTTCTCCAGCCGCATAGAATTGATCGTTGTCTTGAGCGTGCACCAGGACGGACGCGGCAGACCCTCGAAATCGAGGAAGGTATCGCCGGAGGTGGTCTCCGCCATGTATGCCTCGATGGCGC
>CACXBN010000368.1 GCA_902765885.1 uncultured Ruminococcus sp.
ATGGAGTCAGAAAATACAGTGATCTGATTCTATGGAACGAGATTCTGCGATTTGCGAAAATGAATGCTAAGGACGTCATTTTCGTGACCGATGATGTGAAAGCAGACTGGTGGGAGACGGTAGAAGGAAAAAAACAATTTCATAGCAAACTGATAGAAGAGTTTGAGAAAACAGGCCAACATATAGCGCCATATAGAGTACAGGATTTCTTCAGTGAGGTATCATTAGCGTATGGCGTAGAAAAAACAGATGCGGTTGAGATCGCGCTCCGCATGACCGACGAGGATTACTGCATAAAAGTTGCGGAAGATGTCTTCGATGATGCTTCGGGAGAACTGGCCCATAACGCAATGGATTATATCTCGGAATCGTCTACCGGCAATATCGGCTCAGAAGGGATAGATGAATTTGAGATTACGGATCATGAATTCATCAATGCAGAACGGGTAGAGAGAAATGACAACACGGTTGTATATGAGTTCTCCTACAGGGTTACTCTTGAAGGAACTTCCTTTGAATACTGGGGCCGGGATGAGGATAGCAAAGATGTAATCAGGTCGGATGGACGCGACCATGTCTTCGAAGGGACAATAGTAGTTCAAGTTCGAAGAGAAGCAAAAATATTCCTGGATTTTGAGGATGATAACAGCTTTGAGACAGCAGTCATTACGGATGGCTACCTTGAGGAAACAGAGTATGCAGATCGGCCTGAACCACCTGGAGAACTTAGTTATTGTCCCGATTGCGGGGTCCCTTTAAATGTTGAAAACGATGGGGGCAATGGATTCTGCGTTAACTGTGCGTGGAATCATTGATTCTTGAGATGGGCTCAGCGTATAAACAATTTTAGAGGCTTTCCTTCCGTAAGCGTCAAATAAGTCATAGAGTATACAAATACCCAAAGAAGTAATAGAGTAGGGATTTAATAGGGAATTGAAGAAGAGATTTGCAGCTATGAGAAAGAAGGAAAGATTCATGAGTAATCTCCTTGTAATTGGAAACGGTTTTGATTTGTCTATTGGGGCAAGCACATCTTATAAGTGCTTCTTTGAATCACAATACTATGAACAAACGAGAGAAACAATTTTTCAATGGATTGAACTCTGGGACAGAGGAGAAAGAATTCCGCCAAATGTGAATCTCGTACAATACGATTTCAATTGCTGGGATTTTCTGTTTTGCCTTATATCGAAGGGACATGAAAAGGATCTTGAAAGAATAAAATGGTGTGATATAGAGAAAGTGATTTATGATTCTCTTATTAATACTGATATAAGCTCCTTTTCTTGGGAAATTGTTCGGGAAATTTTAGACGACAACTTGAATAATCGACAGTATCATGCGGGTGATCCGATCGGAGCGCAATACTTGAGGACAAAAACTAGTGATAGAAGTATTAGAATGATGGTTGACTATCTTTCCCTGCAAGAGAACTGGAGAGAAAGCAGTGTAGACAAAACAGCTTTCTATGACGCTTTGTTGAACGCATTGAAACAATTTGAATTGTCTTTTGGCATGTACATCAGACTGACAACATCTTCTGATGATTATAGAGACCGGGCTTGCCACCAGGCCGAGAAATTGCTTGATGATTCAGTTGATAGGTGGATTGATACCTTCAACTATTCATCTTTCAGATGTAACAGGACGAAGATTCGTCATATTAATGGTGACGATGATGCGCCGATTTTCGGCGTTAATCTCTCGCTGAAAGAGGAAGCTGATCGTCCTGAACTTATCCGGTTCTCAAAAACATCAAGGAGAATTCATCAGGATACAGAGTTTGACAGAAGAAATAAAGAATGGAGTGCAATGCGAGTAGAAAATGCGGTAGTATTTGGTCATTCGCTCAACCAGATGGATTACGATTACTTTCATTACTTATTCACTATGCTGCAGTTTCATACATTTGATCTGGATAAAATGGGAAGTATAAGGTTCGTGTATAAGCTTTACGACACTGGCAGGAGTGAAGAGATTAAAAGCAGATTTGCAGATTCAGTGCATGAACTGTTGAGTTGCTATGAAAACAATGTAAGCAGCAATAACTCACATGTTCTTATTAATCTGCTGCGTTTTTCTAATAAGCTTTCAATAGATAAACTGGATTGATTATAGAAATGAAGGATGGGGAGGTCATGCAGGTGAGCGAAGCCAGCGGTCTATATCCCCTTTTGGAACGGCGTAATCAGTAACTGCGAGTAGGGCAGAAGGAGACAACATATGTATCATCTGTACAAGGCATTTGCTGAATCTGAAGCAGATATTCTGAAGACGCAGCAGGCGTATGCTTCTGAAGAACATGGCGTTATGGTTCCGTATACCACGATGCTGACGATGTCGCCCGGTTTTTTTCGAGATGAGCTGGAGCTGGGCATGCGGATCTGCGGATGAGAGGGTTCCCTGAAAGACAGCGAAGTGTTGTCGTTCAGCACACTTGTGTTCAATCCCTTGCTGGATCTTCTTGAAGAATACGCCAAAGCGAATTTGGCGGGTGCTCGGGTGGCTGCGGCGGAGATGATTCGGACTCTTGAAAACATCGACACAGATGATGATATGTTTCCTGAGTATGAAATAGGCTTGATTCGAGATGCTGTCAGCTTGTGCCCGGAACAGCTCGAATCCAGTGCGGCGAAGGCGCTTACTGAGTTTATGGAAGAACCGTTTGTTGGTGACTGGAAGGGCTATGCCGTCTGGGACGCGGGCAATGGGACCGTCGACTGCAATTATAAGGCTCACATTGTTTTAAAGCCCACCGACGGCGTAATAGAGAATGATGTGCTGAAGCAACTGCTTCGCGGGAACCCGTCTGCGAGCGGGGACGAGATCCGCAATTTCTTTGTAAAGCACCTTTGCGGCTATCTGGATGATGAATTCGAGGAATACTGCTTAGAAGACGATTATTATCAGCCGGTTGTAGAGGACTTTGAGCTGGAATACCGGGTGAAAAACTGGTGCAGGCAAAACGGATTCGACCTTGTGTCCTGCGAAGGACATGGCGATGACGATGGTTACGTAC
>CACXBN010000369.1 GCA_902765885.1 uncultured Ruminococcus sp.
AAGAATATTTCGGGACATGACGGTTTCACATGATTTACTATCAGTACTTAAGGAATTTTATGCTGCCGACAACGGGAAGCTCTTTTGCTTTTCCGTTAACTGCATTTATTATACCGATGATGGAAAGGATGAGACATATGATATTGACAATATATCCTATAATCGTGAAAACTATTCCTACAACGGGAATAAGTGCAAGAAGGTTCATTACAAACAGAATAAGTATCTCTGCAACTGCAAGAACAAGACCCTGGTTGCAGTGGAATCTGGCAAATTTTGAATTTTTTGCCGCAAGCAGCGGGATTATAACCAATATTGAGAGGTATGCGAGAACAGCCATTACTTTATTGTTCTCGATGTCATTTGGGTCAAACTCGGATGTGTGATCCGGTGTGTTGGTTACCTGGTTGATTTTGTCATTGATGTCAGCCATTTTTGATTTCCTCCGTTTCAAAAGGTGTTTTCCTTGATTTCAGGTCATAATGACCGGAAATACGGTGTGATCCGAAATATTTTCGGACATCGGCGATGGATGTCCCTGGCTTAAGGGACGGTGCAGAATGATTACGGAGGGCTGAGAAATCCGGTCACTCTGTGTGTTTTTTGTATCAGCTGCATGCCGGCAAATTTCGGGAAAGTCCCGAAACGGCTGGTGAAATGCCATTGACTGTATTCCATTGAATCTGCAGAAAACAGTCAATGTTGCTGATATGCAAATTCATTATAGCACAAATAAATACTGTTTTGGAACGCTAACAAAAAATATTTTTTGTAAAAAAGCAAAATATTGGTGATTGCTACGAAACAACTGTGGCTTAAAGCAATGATAGTCCAAATGTTTTTTAAAAAAGGCGGGGAAACAAACCGGCAGGAGTACGCCGGACTTCCAAGTATATTGTTGTTTTGATATATTTCTGTGTGATATAATACGTATGGTGCTTCGGGAAACTCATGTTTTCATCCGAAACAAATTACTAGACAGTTGTCGAAAGGAACAAAGAACAAAAATGAAAAGAAATCTCGGGAAAATACCGGCGGTATATCCTATGCCCGTGCTGATGGTTGCAGCATATGATGAAAAAGGAACCGTCAATGTCATGAATGCGGCATGGGGAATGATATGTGACATGGATAAAATCGCGCTCTTCATAGACGAAGACCACAAGACCACCCAGAATATACGAGAGACCGGCGCTTTCACGGTAAGCATAGCAGACAGAGATCATATGGACGTCGCTGATTTTTTCGGAATCGCGACGGGAAATAAAATGTATGACAAGTTCGCAAAGACCGGATATCATGCAGAAAAAAGCGAATTTGTAAACGCGCCGGTGATTGAGGAGTTCCCGCTGTGCATGGAATGTGAACTGGCTGAAGTTGTTACTACTGAAAATCTGCATGCAGTCGTCGGAAGAATAGTGAATGTATGTGCAGATGAAAAAGTGATTGATGAGAAAGGAAAAGTTGATCCTGCAAAACTGGATGCACTCGTCTTTGATCAGTTCCGTTCCGGATATTATGTTGCGAACGAAAAAGTGGGTCAGGCCTGGAACGCAGGCAAGGACCTGATGAAATCGGCAAAATAGGCCATTAAGCCATTAATACATACAATGCTAATTTGAGGTGCAAATATGCAGAGCAACCCTTTTTTTCCTGAAATCAAGGGCAATTTCGGATTCGGGTGCATGAGATTGCCGTCAAAGCTCGGTAACATCGATTATAGCGAATTCGAAAAGATGGTCGACAAATATCTGGAATCCGGTTTCAACTATTTTGATACCGCTCACGGATACCACAGGGGCCACTCCGAAACCGCAATCCGCGATTGTGTGGCGGGCAGATATCCGAGAGAGCGGTTCATTCTTACTGACAAGCTGACTGACCCTTACTTCAAAAAAAAGGAAGATATACGACCGTTTTTTGAAAGCCAGCTAAATGATTGCGGAGTTGATTATTTCGATTTTTATCTGATGCATGCTCAGGACAGGCATAATTATGTGAAATTCAAAAAATGCAGCGCTTACGAAACCGCATATTCATTCAAGGAAGAAGGACTTATTAAGCATTTCGGTATTTCTTTTCACGACAGAGCCAGCGTCCTCGATATGATACTCACGGAGCACCCTGAAATCGAGGTCGTTCAGATACAGTTCAATTATATCGATTACGATGACCCTCTTGTGGAGAGCAGAAAAGTGTATGAGATATGCGAAAAGCACAACAAGCCCGTGATCGTTATGGAACCCGTCAAGGGCGGGAATCTCGTGAATCTTCCAAAAGATGCAGATAAGCTGCTCAGAGCTCTAGGCGGAGGAAGCAATGCAAGCTATGCCGTGAGATTTGCCGCCAGCTTTCCGAACATTGCCGTGGTAATTTCAGGAATGAGCAACATGGAACAGGTAAATGACAATACGGATACCATGAAAGACTTTCGCCCGCTTGACAGTGCAGAACTCGAAGCCGTCAGAAAAGTCCGCGCCGTATTCAGAAAACTCAGCCTTGTTCCGTGCACCGGGTGCAGATACTGTGTGGACGAGAACAACTGCCCGAAGGACATAAGAATACCAGAAATGTTTTCTTCTCTCAACATACATGAGGCATTCCATGACTGGAATACGGGATATTATTATAATACGACGATAACGGGAGCAGGACATTCGAAAGCTTCCGACTGCATAAAGTGCGGAAAGTGTGAGAAGGTATGTCCACAGCACCTGCATATAAGAGATCTGCTGGAAAAAGTGGCAGAAACATTCGAAAAGTAACTCATACGGAACACGGGAGGATCAGTCGATGCACAGATTCAAGCAAAAGGCGGTAACAGGCCTCACATCTATCCTTATAGTGGTAATCATCATCGCTCTGTTTTCGCTTCTGAGAAAAATATTAAAGATGGAAACTTTTGATGCTGTTTCGATAATCATATCCGCCATAGAATCGGTAGGTCTGATTGTTTCGCTGATCATAGCCATCAAGCAGCTTGTAGGCTCAAAGGAAATAGCGAGAGCGACTTTCATTACCGAACTTAACAAATCTTTTGTCGAGAATGAAGATTATCTTGCAATATACAATCTGCTGCAGGATTGCTATGACGGAGACTGCAAATGTGAAAATCCATGTGGTGAGAGAATTAATATGGAAAAGCGCTGCGGGATAAAGATACCGAAAGGACAGATTTCCAATTATCTGACCTTCTTTGAAACGATATATCTGCTCAAGAACCGTGGCGTCATCTCATATGATGTCATTGACGATCTTTTCGCATACAGGTTCTTCCTCGCTGTGCACAGTAAATTAGTACAACAGTCGAAGATTGCTCCACAGCCTCAGAATTTTGTGAACATCTTCAGATTGGAATGTGAGTGGCTCGGATGGAGATATGCTCATGGCAAGGATCATGATCCCGGATGCGGAAGCGTATATGTGACACTGCCACTTAGAAATCTTGTTGACAATGACACATACGTGAAAATGACCGAAGGTTGTCAGACATTCAAAGAAGTTAAGGTAAAAGAGAAATGAAGATACCATATTCGGAATTCAATATAAGGGAGTGTACGGAAGGTAATCTTGATGCAGTTCTCGAACTTCAGGAAGAGACTATTGCCCGTCTTCCTTCTGAAGATCTTCTGAGGCGCAACAGCCCGCAGATGTTTCTATCGTGTTTCAGGCCCCCTCACCTTAGCATAGGAGCCTGGTATGGTGAAGAGCTGGCGGCTATATGCATTCTTTACGTCCCTGAGGATAACGCCGAGGATCTTGCTCATCTTCTGGATGGGATCGAGTGTGCTGGAATGAGAACAGCTAACTACAAGTTGTGTATCGTGAGGGAAAAATATCGCGGAAACGGATTGCAGTATCATCTCGGGGAGCTCATCGAGAACGAGGCGAGAAAGCAGGGAATAGCCCTTATGTGCACGACAGTGTCCCCTGATAATCCTCATAGCATCAGAAATATGCTTTCACTCGGATACAGATACAACAGGACGCTCGAAAAATATGGGTACTCGAGAAATCTGTACTATAAATTTCTGTGATTTGGTTATATAAATTATTGCAATAGTACTCCGTTTAATGTAAGAGAATAATCGGTGGTAGAATAAAATCGAGCCCAGAGCTTTCAAATACGAAAGTTCTGGGCTTTGGTTATGATTTTTCCTTGCATAAATCAGGAATCGAATAGGGTGACTATGTGACATGTCGGCAAACCGATGCATAATTATAAAAGGTGAACTACATCAGGGGAATGAATCCCACGATATGGTTTACTTTTTTGAAGAAATACGCAGACGGCCTCGACGTGGTGGAAAAACAATCACACCTAGATAGTTTAGACAGAGGATCCGCATCTCCCAGCCTCCGCATCGTCCCCGCGAAGCAGCGCTGCGACTTCAACGGGGGTAGCGGTTCCGGTCATGCCGATCTGTCTGATTGTGATTGAAGAGACCGCGCAGGCGAGGCGTGCGGCTTCTGACTCGGTCAGTCCGAGTGCGAGTCCGGTGACTATTCCCGCATTGGCGGCGTCACCGGCGCCAGTTATGTCTATCTCGCCTTCTACACGGAATCCGGGAACTCTAACATGTCCGTCCCTGCCAAATACAATCATGCCGTCCGCGCCACAGGTGATGTATACCGTGCGGCCGATTTTTTCGTACAGTGCAGTTCCCTCGCGGATTACAGTTTCCAAATCCTTGGGGTCGCCTTTTCCTCCTGCAAAATACTCGATAAGCTCGAATTGATTGCATTTTATGATGATGTTCTCATACTCGGCAGCGAATGAGCGGGAATCGACGTAGAATATCTTGTCCGTCCTCCGTGCGGCAAGAGCGCTGAGCTTTTCCCGCAGTCTGTCTGTGACGGTTCCGGCGTTACGCTGATAATACTGGTCGGTGATAATGACCGCATCTACCCCGTCAAGTACGTCCTCCAGCTCGCGCATCAAGGCGTCGGTAAGCTCTGGCGAGGGCGGGGTGAAATTGCGAAAATCTAAACGGTTCATTTCCCTGTACCTACCATCCGGTTGCAGGCGCATGGGTTTGGTGTATGTACAGGTGCAGAGAGTGTCGGTCATCACCATATGTGACCGGTTCGCGCCGACACGGTCGAGGGTCTTTAGTAGCTCGAAGCCCTCGCCGTCGTCACCGACAATTCCAATGCAGACGACGTTGACTCCGAGAGAACGCAGATTGTTGGTTATCGTCCCGCCTACCCCGGCAGCTATGGCTTTGTGATCTACCTCGTATGCTGTAAGGCCACTCTCCACCGAGATCTCGTCGTTTGCGGGGTCAATATAGAGGTATTTATCAAGGCAGAAATCGCCTATGACCGCTACTGTGATCTCCCCGGTGCGGGAAAGCGCGGATATCATTTTTTCGTTGTCAAACATAATCTCTATCTCTTATCTTTTTTGCTAAATTAGGAAATGTTCTGTTGTGTTCGCCGCGCACGTAGTAGCTTTTTCCTCCATCTGCCACAGTGCGGGCGAGAATGGTCTTCCAGGGGCGGAAATAATAGCGCGGGTCCGTTTTGGGCGGTGCAGTGGAGTAGCCGTCAGACTGCTGAATGGCCAGCAGATCAAAGACCGCCGTTGTGAAGTTTGCAATTTTCCGGTTCTCCTGCTTTGCCACATTGCGTGCCATTGCCAGCGCCTTGAGATATACCTCCGGTCCCGCAACGGCGGAACCGAAGTTGAGGAAGACCCCGTGCTCGAGGTTCTCGACGCTCTTTGTGTAGACCAGGAAATCGGTGTAGGAGCACGCTCCGGCGGCCGCGCCATCGAAGTTGGGGTGCTCATTGATTATGTCGTTGCCAATGCCTATATGGACGGTGCATGGCACGCCCAGATGATAGCCCATGGCGAGGACGCTTTTCTCACGGTATGGGAGCTTGTTCTCCCAGATATATCTTCCCAACGCCTCGCCCCAGCCGATGCCGTCCCGGGCGCCCTGGGCGATGACGTCGTTGATGATACCCGTTTCCTTCCAGAGACCGAACTGACCCTCCGAGATATACTTCGCCACGCTCTCGCAAGTGTGGCCTATCAGTGAGAACTCGAAATCGTGTATCGAGCCCGCACCGTTGGTGGCGAAATGGGTTATGAGCCCCCGTTTCATCAGGTCGATCATCAATGGGGAGTTACCGGTGCGGATGACGTGTGCACCGTACATCATAAGAACTGTCGCACCGTGCCTCCTGCGCGCAGAGACCACCGCGTCCGCTATGGGGTCCAGTGCGGGGTCTTCAAAGTCGGGAACCGGGTCACCGGGGCAAATGGCGACCTTCTCAAGGTCGATATCGTGTATTCTTTGATCCAGAGGCAGAATGCTCAGCTTTGAACGGTCGAACTGCGGATATGGCATTTACTTTTCACCTCCCAGGTATTTGATGAGCCGCTCGGTCTCAGAAAAGTCGGGGATAATCATGGCTGCCCCCGCTTTTTTGAGGCGGTTGCGCTTCCAAAGGTTGATACCAATCCGGTGTTCCTCGTCGGTGGCTGCGCCGACAGCATAGCCGCCGAGATTGGCTACCAGTTCTATCTCCACATATCCGTCGCCAAAGGAGACCAGATTGTGGGGATCGATGCCCTCTTTTTCAATCATATCGCGGATGACAAGCTCCTTGGAACACTCCAGCATATAGTCACGCGCGCCATGGATGCCGCCGTCGAACACGTCGCCGAGGCCCAACAGACCTGCTTCATAAAGCACATCTTTTTCATCCGTGCCAGAGGCAAGATAGCACCTGATTCCCTTTTCCTTAAGTGCGTATACCAGCTCGAGACAGCCTGGAACGCGGTATCCCGCGGGATCCGCGCCTTCCTCGAGCGCTTTTTTTCTATCCTTGATCTTCTCTTCGAGGCGACGCAGATATTCATGCTTATATTCCACAGGATCACGGTGTTTTCCACCTCTGGCGACCACTTCGTCGTCGAGCTTCATGCATTGGAAGATCGTCTGCTTTCCGGTGAGAAAGTCCACGAAATCCCGCACCACCGTTTCTATCGTATTCCGATCCTCGTGATGCGGTGTCTCCTCAAGCACTTCGATAAAATAGGGGATCATAACGTCCTGCCATCCTGCACGGATGAGTGACACGGTCCCATCGAAGTCGAAGAGCGCAGCGGTGAAATTCCTTCCGACGCATGGATCGATGATCTCCATGTCCCATACGTCGGGAAGACGCTTCTGCAAAAGGCACGATAGTGCGTGACAGTACAGTAGGTGCATGTCTTCAAGCTGCTCCATACTGTCTGTGGGAGCGATAATGTAAAAGTCGCAGAACTCCCTTAGCCTGCCTCCGTCACGTCCGAGGAAGCCAACTGTGGTCAGCCCCATTTCCCTAGCACGTCGGGCGGCACGGACCACATTTTCGGAATTGCCGCTGCCTGAAAAACATATGAAGACGTCGCCGGACCTTGCCTTGGTCTCCAGTGGAATTACGAAAATGTCGTCATATCCGTAGTCATTGCCAAGGCAGGTGACAACCACGGGGGAATCCGCGAGACACTCAGCGATAAAACCGGGTCTTCCCAGAACGCGGCAACCCTTGGTAAGATCGTTGCACAGATGGGACGCGGTGGACGCGCTGCCTCCGTTGCCGGCAGTAAACACGCGTGCACCCGTCCTTTTGGTTTCGAGAATGACGTTCGCTATGGCACCAAGGGCCTCAAAATCACTTTTTTTGACTCTTTCCGCACAGTCGATAGCGTATTCTTCAAGTATTTGCGAGTTGCTTTTTTTCATATTTATCCCTTTCCGGAACGTCTGTCCAGTCAGTCGAGGGGCTCGATCCAAATATTCCTGAAGCTTACGGGACAGCGATGATCCTGCAGAAGAAGGGGACCTCTCTCCACCACGTAGTTTGTCACTCCACCTGGATTGTTTCGCGGAAGAATCACGTTGTTGTGAATCACGACGTCGTTTTGCAGGACGGTAATGATGGCGGGCTCCTTTATGGATCCGTCTCCGTTCAGCTTCGCCGCGCGGATCATGATGTCGTAGGTCTGCCACTTTTCGGGCTCAAGTGAAGCATTTACCCGAGGAGCGAAGATGTTGTAAATAGCTCCGCACTCGTCGTCTTTCGGTTCGTTTCCCCAGGAATCGAGTACCTGTATCTCGTAGCATCCGTGAACGAACACGCCGCTGTTTCCTTTGTCTTGGCCTGTTTTTTCGGGCATATACGGGATTTTGAACTCTACGTGGATGCGTGCGTCGCCGTATTCATATTTCGAGACTATGTCTCCGCGAGTGACGGTGGCGACGCCGTCCTTGACTTCCCATTCTGCGGGGGTGTTTTCGCGGACTGTGTAAAAACCGTCGAGGTTTTTGCCGTCAAAAAGTACCACTCTGTTTCCCATTGTTTTCCCTCCTGTCGCTTTGCGATTAAAAATATTTATTATTATATGTAAAAGTAGTTAATCCGATTTACGTTTCGGTCACGCGTTCGACTCGTCGCAGACGGCGTAAAGCTCCGTGTTCTCGTCCTCCATGTAGGCCTTTAGGTGCCCCCAGAAGATTGTACCGAGCCCGATTATTCCAGCTTTTATTTTTTTCATGGTCTTTCCTTACTTTTTAAAATGCTTTTAAAAAGTATTATAATATCTTTGATAATAAAGATACCACATTTCGCCGATTGGGTCAATCCCTCGGGAACAGAAAAAAACATGTTTCTGCATTTTTGGCAATTGTAACAATTTGCCTTTTTTTTTTTTTTTCATTATGACTATAGCACGACTACGGATGCGTTGGAAACGGGCGAGTTCGGTGTTGACATATCCCCTTCAGCCTTTTATAATTGGTTTGAATAAGCGAGAGGAGCAAGAAACGATGAACTCGACGAACAACGTTAAATCAGCAAACAAGGAGACGATCCTCCGTATGGTTTACAAGTACCATTCTGTGACTAAAAGCAGTCTTGCCTCCTCTGCTTCCCTAACCGTTGCTACCGTCAACAACCTCATGTCGGAGCTCTGTGCCGACGGAATATGCGAAGAAACAGGTTTTGCATCCGGGAAGGGGAGGAGATCGGTACTCTACAGTATAAACCGCAAATACGGATTTATTGTTGGACTCCGACTGACCCGCGCCTCCCTGATTCTCAGTACCCACGATCTCTCTCTTGCCGCAATTGACGTTAAAGTCATCCCCAACGATATTTCTGACGTGGTAAGCTCACTTCGAAAAATCGAAGAGGTTATTACGGAAAGGCTGAGCACTCTCAAAGAACACCGGATCCTGGGAATCGGCGTCACGGTTCCGGGGCGCACATCCGCGGATGGTACAATCATACAGATCCCAGATTATTCACAGTGGAACTCCATTCAGCTCAGAAAGATCATATCCGGTTTGACGGACGTACCCATCGTTGTCGATAATGACACCAATGCGCTAGTTCTTGCATCGGAACTGACGGGTCTTTCCAGCGGTGTCCGGTCCTTTGTCTACCTGAACTTCGACGATGGAGTTGGCGCAGGGTTCATGAATAAGGGTCACGTGTTTTACGGTTCAAACAGTCAGTCGTGCGAGGTAGGCCATATAACCATCGACCCCAACGGACCCGTCTGCAAATGCGGGAGGAAGGGGTGCTTTCAGGCATACGTCAGTGATGCCGAAATCCTCCGAAGAGTAAACGGGAATAGAGCAAGGGCAGAAAATATGGATCAGGCGATAAGACTGTACAGGGAAGGGGATCCGTTTGCCCGGGAGAGTTTTTCCGCAATGGTCTCGTATATAAATATGGCAATACGGAATGTCATCATGATGTTCGACCCGGAGCTCATCATTCTTCGTAACCGGTGGTTGACTGCGCTGCCGGATCTGTTCGGAGCGGTGTCCGGGGCGGTGCTCAGGTGCAAAACCGACGAGAACAATCTTCCAATCCGTGGAAAACTCGACATCCTTCTTGACGGAGACCACAAGACCGTCGAAGCGTCACCTGCGTGCATTATGATGGAGCGCCTTTTCTCGTCAGTCGGGTAAGTGATGTTCACGGCGAACCAAATAATCGAGTAGGGGCTGACAAGTAGCCATCACTCGATTGTATTGAACTGACAGTTCAATGCTTTTTCATGATTTTCCATCAAAAGTGACGGATATTATTATAGTGATTTATTGTGCGGAGGTTGAAAATCACGAAACGCAATTATATAATATATTGGTAAGGAGTTACCTTTCAGAAGATCACACGGCACATGGTAAATGCAGAACAGGAGACCATTATGAATAAAAAGATTATAAGCATTGTTTTGGCCCTCGCCATGATTTTTTCAATTGTTCCCGCAGTGTTTGCTTCGGGAGAGTCGGCCGGTGAAAAAGAAATGACGCATGTTCATGACTTTATCACATACAAAACCAACGGCACCGGAGACGGAGACACTGAAGGTACGATAAAGATAACCGTTGAAGGCGCGTCTGTCGTCTTTGAAAACAAGCCCGATGAATTCAGCGGCACAGCAGAGTATGATGATGTACTGGCAATTTCGCTCGTTGAGCAGCCGGGAAGAACATTCAAATATTGGAAAAGCACTGCCGGCGTGACTATCTCCGAAAAGTCTTTCAGACTGCTTGTGCGAGAAGACGCAGTACTGTGGCCTGTATTTGAAGATACTGATGCCTCTTCGTTCGGTGAGTGGGTCCTCGTGGAAGACGGAAACTGCGAGGAAGGCAAGCTCTATAAACGGGAAAATGCAGACGGCGAAGTAGAATATAAAAGAGAATATGTAAACGGCGGCATGCACGACTACCGCTGCGAATACAAGGATGACGAGTATCACACATATACTTGCGTCAATTGCGGATTCTCTTACGATGGCGAGCATAGGTGGTCTGATGAGACCATACTGAAAGAGGCAACCCATGAAGAGGAAGGACGCAGAATAGCCACATGTTCTGACTGTGGTACTACAATCGAAACGACAATACCGAAAACGGAAGAACATGTTTTCGGACCATGGGAAATAATCGAAAAGTCCGAGAACGGGGAATACGGTGTACGCAGACGTCCATGCCGCTACTGTGATTATTATGAAGATTACTGGTATCTCGAAGCTGACTGGAGACCACTTCTTCAGGATAATCATTATCTGAGATATGTCGAATCATACGGCGGAAAGACAATCAAGGACGAACGCTACTTCAGCTTTAAGAATGACGAAGGAAATGATGTGTATCTGTTCGCTTTCCAATACTGCTATTCATACAGCAGCAATGAAGACGGCAATCAGACATTTATCTACATGTTTACGGATGACGGAAATCCGGATACACTGAAACCGGTCTATCTGTCAAAATCAGGTGCTGACAGCGGGTATATGGGCGGCTACCTCTGGGCACATTACGGATATGTTCATGACTATGATGAATGGCTTGAAACAATAAAGCATATGGATTCACCTGCGGGCTGTTCATATGGCATGATGGTTATAGGAAATTCGATGAGTGCCAGAAACAGCCAGTTCTATTCTATGTCAAACTACTGGGCAGATGAGTACAACAAACTCAGCATCCCCGTCTCCGAAGACCCTGATTCATTCCTTTCGGAAAACGGAGGAGATGATTACAAATGGGTTCTCGACAGCGATGATGTTGTCATAGGAGAACGCACATACTATGTGAATGATGAGGAGATACATACAGGCGGATTTCACGCAAAAGTGTATAAGCGCTGGGTATCAAACAGCGGAGACAGCAAGCTTTATGACTACTATTATGTAGACAAAGCAACTGGTACTACAGTTGAGTTTTCCACACGTGTTACCGCATACAGAACAGACAATTATGTGGCTCAGTATGTTGACATCCTGACAGAAGACGAATATGCGCTTATTGATGATCAATACAAAAATGCTTACCGGCATGTGGGAGAAATAGAATCTCAGATAAAAGAATTCTGCAGCAGCAGAACGTATTTTTCAAGATTCACACTGGATGTTCCCGAAACGCTTGAAGCAGTCAGGGTGCTCTACGACCTTGAGTATATGTATGAAGATTACGGAATCAGGATATCTGCAAACAACACGAATACTCTGTACAATCCTGCGAAAGTATTCTATACAAGCGGCAACCCCATCACATTCACATGGGAAGACGGTGATGCCGCTTCAGATGTTTTCGATTATTGGGTAATATTCAATTTTGCTACGCAGACATGGGACAAGGTTTCCGAGTCAAAGACGATGACGATCAACACAAGCGATAATCCTTTGACGGAAGCAACATATGTTGCGGCAGTAACTCACAAGCCGCCGGTATCTGATGTAAAATACCATATAGAAGTCACCGAAAACGGATACTTCCTTATCGAAGGAGATTCAACGGAATACACAGAGGCTGATGTCCCCGAAAACACAAAAATCGAACTTATAGTATACTATATCGATGGAAAAAACTTTGATCACTGGGAAAACAATCTTGGCGAGCCGCTTGAGTCAAGATATGTTATCGTATCGGAGGATCAAGAGTTCACACCGGTGTTTGTTGATGCGGAATACGAGGTCTATTATTCCGCGTATAATGGAAACGGCACCGTGTGGTCAGATGATGATACGGAACCTTCGACAGACAAATCAGTCCTGGGTGTTTACGGAAGCACTTTCAACCTGCATACTGCTGGAGATGAAGAAAACGGATATACGGAATTTCTCGGCTGGTATCGCATAAAATGGGGCAAATCAGGAGAGACCTTCGAGCTGCTTTCAAGTGAGAAAGACTATACTCTGGAAATAACCCCGGAAAACAGATGGGAAACGGTTTATGCCGTTTGGAGCGACGGTACAGTAAATATCGGCGGTGAGCCTGAAGTTGTTAAAGTGGATATTACAGATGGCTTCATATCTGCGAGAATCTTCACTGAGGAATCAGGCGTATTCCCGCCACTTTACGTTTCAAGTTTGGATGTTGAAGCATATTCGGAATTGACAATAGTTGATGATCCGTCGGATGATATTCGTATAGGAAAATGGACTGTCTCATATGTGACTGAAGGCGGGCCGCAGAGCGACGAATTGGAAGTTGATTTCTCGGCGGACTACGAACCTGAAACATATTATTTTGTTTCAGATGTGGAAAATTATGTCGGAAAGGCAATAAGCATAACAGGAACACCCGTAACAATTTGTGAATTCCATAATTGGGCCAAAGATGTCGACACGATTTCCTGGTCCGAGATAAAAGAGGCCACACACCTTGAAGAAGGGCAAATAAAATATGTTTGCACAATTTGCGGTGAAGAACATTATGATACAATTCCTAAAACAGAGGAACACACGTTCGGAGAATGGGTAGACTCAGAAGACGGCGAACATCACCACAGGAGTTGTGAATGCGGAGAAACCGAAACTGCCGAGCACACATGGAATGAAGGGGAGGTCACAACATCTCCCACAGAAACCGAGCAGGGCGTCAAGACTTACACCTGTACCGTCTGCGGGGCTACACGAACGGAAAACGTAGATCCGCTTCCGCATGTGCATGATCTTGATCATGTAGAAGCAAAAGATCCAACGTGTACCGAGTCAGGAAATTATGAACACTGGAAATGCAAAGTTTGCGGCAAACTGTTCACCGATGAACTCGGAGAGAACGAGACCACCGAGAGTGAGCTGACAATATCAGCTCTTAACCATAATTATTCCGATGAGTGGCTAAGTGATGAATCAGGACACTGGCACAAATGTACCAGATGTGATTCGGTGACCGAAACCGAAGCTCATGTTTTCGGCGCATATAAGAACAATACCGACGATACGACATATGAGGGGCATTATCACGAATGCGAGATATGCTCGTTCAAAGAAACATCGGAACACACCTGGGATAATGGTACAGTTACAACCGATCCTACGGAAACCGAAGACGGTGTGATCACATACACATGTACGGTATGCGGCGCAACCAAAGAAGGAATCATAGACGCTACCGGACACAGCCTTGTGTTCCATGAGGCAAACGATCCTACATGCACCGAAACAGGTAATACGGCATATTATTCTTGCGAAACATGCGATAAATTCTTCGCTGACTCAGAAGCAGCAACGGAAATCGAAGAGAACAGCTGGATAATAGATAAGCTTGACCACGATTTTACCGGTGACTGGGGATACGATGAAACAGGTCACTGGAGAAAATGTACCAGATGCGATGCTGTATCAGAAACCGAAAACCATGAATTCGGTGACTGGACATGCGCAGAAACCTTTGTAGGACACTCAAGAACATGTGCAGACTGCGGATATACCGAAACTGCAGATCATGAAGAATCCGAGTGGCAGCATGATGAAAATTCTCATTACAAATACTGTTCTGTCTGTGAATCAAATTATTCTGAAGCAGAGCACACCTGGGACAACGGGACCGTAACAACCGAAGCGTTATGTGAAACCAGCGGAACTGTTCTTTATACATGTGAGATCTGCGGAGAAACAAAAGAAGAGCACGTTGACGCTCTCGAGCACAACTTTATCGTTCACGAAAGAAATGAAGCTTCATGCGAAGAAGACGGTAATGAATTATATCTGGAGTGTTCCAGATGCCATAAGTTCTTCAAAAATGATAACGATCATACTGAAATAGAAGAAAACAGCTGGATTATAGAAGCAACAGGACATGAGTGGGGAGAGCCTGAATACACATGGGCGAATGACTACAGCACCGTGACGGCCAGAGTAATCTGTACGCATGACAGCTCTCATGTGATTTCGGAAACAGTGAAGACTACCGCAATACGGACTGAACCTACATTCGATTCTCCCGGTAAGGTAGTATACACTGCCACATTCACAAATTCTGCTTTCACTTCGGGAGCCGTATTTGAAGCTCAGCAAACTGAACAGACCTTAGCTAAACTTGAATACAAATGGAGTCAGCCAACATATGAGTGGTCGGAAGACTATTCTACAGTTACTGCATCGAGATACAGCCAGACTGATCCGACAATAAAAGAAAGCGAAACGGCAGAGACCACTTCCGAAACTGTCGAAGCCACAAAGCAGTCTGACGGAAAAACGACGTACACCGCGGTCTTTAATAATCCCGCATTCAAAAAGCAGGTAAAAGTTGTTGTTCTGCCAAAGCTCGATGACAGCTCCAATGTCGATATTTACAGGTTTGCACTTGCTCTCAGAATGGCAAGAGAGAGAATGAATGCAGCCATAAACAATGAAACCGGAAATGATGCAGGTAAGGAGCCAGAAGTTGATATTCCAGATGAATGGAAGAACCCGTTCACAGACATAAGTGAGAATGACAGCTATTACGATGCCGTCAGATTTGTGAATGAAAACGGTTTGTTCCTCGGAGTATCCGAAGACAAATTTGCCCCAGAAGCGCCGATGACGCGCGGAATGTTCGTGACTGTTCTGGGCAGATTCTCAGGTGTCAGCGAAGACACAGTAAACACTACATCTTTCAAAGATGTCGAAGACGGTCAGTGGTATACTCCTTATGTAGCATGGGCAAGTGAAAACGGCATTATAAAGGGATACAGCTCATCAAAATTCGGCATAGGAGATGACGTAACCGTTGAACAGGCAGCAGTCATATTGGCCAGATATGCGGAGTATCTCGGATTCGCCACTTCGGATGAAGAAGACACGATAAACAGTTTCGAAGACTCTGTTGATGTATCTGATTGGGCTGTTGAAGGAATGAGATTTGTGGTCAAAAATGGAATATATGTTCCTAAGGAAACACTTAACCCGAACAAAAAAGCAACCAGAGCTCTGGTTGCTGAGATGATTTACAACTTCTCAAAATGGATAGCTGACTGAATTTGGCCGTCCGCATAAGATAGTCTTTATGTTCACAGGGCTGTGAAAAATGAGTGATATGCTCCCTCTATGAGAGACAGTGAAATAAAAAAACACTGTAGAACATAGGGGGAGCAGATCATAATACCTGACTTATACAGTTGCATCCTGTATTTTATTACGAAAAAAGGTGTGCACACTTCATTTACTGAATCAGGAGTCCCGACTTCCGACGTAGAGTACTAGTATTCTTCCGACGAAGGAAAAGAAAAGGCTGGTTCACATTACAGGAAGCATGACCAAGCCTGGATGTCCGTATGATAACAG
>CACXBN010000370.1 GCA_902765885.1 uncultured Ruminococcus sp.
CGTTCGGACAGTATGCGATGGCCGGCAACGGAGCCGCAGCCAGCATAGAAGGGTTCACATATATAGCCATGAACTCGGTTTATCATGCTTCTTTGACTTTTGTCGGACAGTCTGTCGGAGCCAAAAAATACAACAGGATAGGCCGTATTGTCGCAACATGTCTGGTGTTTGTTATCATTATAGGAATAGTCCTCGGCTATGTCTCGTATTTCTTCGGCAACCAGCTTCTTTCGCTTTATATCGATTCGAACTCGGAAGGTGTTGACATTGCTGTTTCATACGGACTTCTCAGAATGAGGTATATTTTGCTGACGTACTTCATTTTCGGAGTAATGGATGTAATGGTCGGAGCGCAAAGAGGCATGGGAATGTCATTTATACCGATGGCAAATGCATTGATAGGCACATGCCTGCTCAGAATAGTCTGGATCTCGGTAGTATTCCCGATATTCAACACTCTCGACTCTGTGTACATATCATATCCGATCTCATGGGTGATCACTTTGATAGCACATTCCATTTGCTATTTTATCAAGCTGAACAAACTCAAAAAAGAGCATGCGACGGAAGGCGATTTAATTCCCGAGCAGCAGTAAACATATAAACAGGTTTTTTAATGGCAGATTACTTGAAAAAATATAATACGGTGATATTTGATCTTGACGGGACTCTTCTTGACACCCTTGAGGATCTGAAGGATGCCGTAAACCATACAATGAAGCTGTTCGGCTTCAGAGAGAGAACTCTCGAGGAAGTCAGAACATTCGTCGGAAACGGCGTCAACAAGCTGATAGAAAAATGTCTTCCAGAAGGCATGAATACTCCTGGAATTGAAGACATTATTTCCGAATACAGACAGTTCTACAGTTCCCATGCGGAAATCAAGACGAAGCCTTATGACGGGATAGAAGAACTGCTTGTGAAACTGTCTGAAGAAGGCATTAAGACAGCTGTGGTATCAAACAAGCTTCACAAAGCCGTAGAGAGCCTTTGTGATACCTACTTCTCCCAGGTCAGTTATGCGTGCGGGGAGAGGGAGAGCGAAGGAATAAGAAGAAAACCGAACCCTGATATGGTGCTTGATGCGATGGATGTGCTTTCGGCGGATCCGGACAGCACCATCTATGTCGGAGATTCTGAGGTTGATATACTGACAGCTGCCAACGCTCATATTCCATGTGTTTCTGTTACATGGGGATTCAGAACGAAAAAAGAACTTGCGGAAGCAGGAGCAACTATGATGGTGGACACACCCGAAGCTCTGTGCGATATCATTTTGGGAACCGGGACAGAAAAGGGGGAAGCGGAATAAGATGGTATTTTCAAGCCTTTTATTCATATATATCTTTCTGGCGCTTTTGCTTGTCGCATATTTCATAGTTAAGAACAACACATACAGGCGAATAGTGCTGATAGTTTTCTCTCTCGTGTTCTATGCATGGGGAGAGCCCAGATATGTTTTTTTGATGATTGCCCTGGTGCTGGCGGATTATCTGTTCGGCCTCATGGTGGCAAAGAATGAGAAGAAGCGAAAAAAACTCTTTTTGGTGCTTGCGATTATAGTTAATCTGGGCATCCTGTTCTTCTTTAAATATCTGGGATTCACGGTAGGTATTTTCAACGGCATTTTCGGCTGGAAAGTCCAGACTCCCGCGCTTACAATGCCTATAGGCATTTCCTTCTTCACATTCCAGGCTATGTCATATGTAATAGATGTATATCGCGGAGATGCAAAGGTCCAGAAGAAATTTTCCAACCTTCTTTTGTATGTATCTTTTTTCCCGCAGCTCATAGCAGGTCCTATCGTCAGGTATAAGGACATCGAAATGCAGCTTGACTGCAGACAGGTCTCTCTGTCGGATTTCGGCGACGGTGTATTCCGTTTTTCAATAGGACTCGCCAAGAAAGTTCTTATTGCGGACAGCTGTGCAATGGTCGTGAGCTCGCTCTACGGACTTACAGATGCAACTTTCGTCGGAAGATGGGCCGGAGCCGTATTCTTCACGCTGCAGCTTTATTTTGACTTTTCCGGGTATTCCGATATGGCTATCGGCCTCGGGAGAATGTTCGGATTCAAATTTAACGAAAACTTCAATTATCCTCTTGTTTCATCCAGCGCAACCGATTTCTGGAGAAGATGGCATATTTCCCTCGGAACGTTCTTCAGGGATTATGTTTACATACCACTTGGCGGAAACAGAAGATTCCAGATCAGAAATATATTTATAGTATGGTTCTTGACCGGACTATGGCACGGTGCTTCATGGAACTTTATTTTGTGGGGAGTATTCTACGGAATCCTTCTGTTTATTGAAAAGAAGTTCCTTCTGAAAGCATTCGAAAGAATGCCAAAGATCACATCCGCGGTCATTTCCAGGATATATACCATATTTATAACGGTATTCGGGTTTGCAATATTCTACTTTGACACTGACTTATGGAAGAACCTTGGATATCTTTTCGGAGTCGGAGTCAAGGGATTTACGGATCTGTTCACAAATTCAGTCCTTCTCGGCAACATCATATTGTTCGCGCTTGCCGTCTTCTTCGCAATCCCCGTGATGAAGAAGTTTTTTGACAAATATGTTGAAGGCGGCCAGATTCCATACACAGTCGCCCGTACCGCAAAAACGTTGATTATTATTGCTCTCGTGGCTATATGTACAGTTAGAATGGTTGGAGACACATACAGCCCGTTCCTGTACTTCAGGTTCTGATCGGAGGTGGTGTTATTATGAAAAACAAAATAACTGATATCGTATGCACTGCTTTTATCATGATTCTTTTTGCCGTAGTTGTGATAATGAACATCTTTCAGGCTGAGAGACCTACAGTTTCCGTCTCGGAAAAGAGAGAGCTGGCGAAGTTTCCTGAATTTACCATTGAATCTCTTGCGGACGGTTCGTTTTTCCAGGGAATAACAATGTTTGTTTCCGATACGTTTGTCGGAAGGGAAAAGCTTGTCAATCTTTCCAAACAAATGGAGACACTCAAGGGATTTGACTATTCTTTGGGAGAAAACGATACATTTGTTCTTCTTAATCCGACAGGACAGAACAATGATGACAATTCGGGAATATCGGATAAGATAAAAGATGCACTTGATAAACTTGGAGAAAGCGAGACCACACCTGACACCAGCAAGGAAACTACAAACGATTCTGCAGTGACGCCGGTCAATCCCGGAGAAGTCGGAAGAGTCGTCAGAGAAGCGGGAACGGAAATCCTTGAAAACGGCAGCATTCATGAAATAACAGCTGATATAGTAGAAGGCGAATCGCTTTTATCCCTTGGGCTCAGCAAAAACGACATAAAGCTTACAATAGGAAGCGGCGCAACGCTGAAGGCCGCTCCGAAAACCATAAAGGGAACGGGTGCTGATGTTACATGGTCGGTCGACGATACAGGTGTTATAACTATCAGTCCATCTCCGGACGGAGGAATTTCCATAAAAACCGTTACGGTGGGAACCGCGCTTATAACATGTGAATCGTCGTCAGGAGAGAAATCAACCTGCACAGTTACTGTAGAGGAGCTTCAGTTCACCAATAACGAAGACCCTGATGCGAACGCCGATTTCTATCCAAACGGATTGTTCCTTTACGGCGACGCTGTGTATACTCAGGCATGGTATGATGAATCTTACGCAAAGACATATGCTCAGGCAGCACAGTATTACAAAGCATTATTCGGAACTAACACCAGAGTCAATGTTGTTGTTGCGCCTCTTTCGGCAATGGTAATCGATAATCCGGAAGTAGCTGCACAGATAACGGATCAAAAATGGATGTTTGATTCAATGAAAACCATAATGGGAGATACTGTCAATTTTGTCGACACTTATTCGGAATTCTATGCCCACAGAAAAGAATATATATTCTTTAAATCTGACCATCACTGGACAGACAGAGGAGCATATTATGCATATTCTGCTTTCGCGAAATCCGTTGGATTTGAGCCAAC
>CACXBN010000371.1 GCA_902765885.1 uncultured Ruminococcus sp.
GCTGGGATATGCAAATTTCCTCCAGGCAATTTTGGAACTCCCGGTTATGGCCCTTATTACCATAGTCCTTAAGAAAATTTCGTCAGACAAGCTTCTTCTGATATCCGGAGTGGCATTTTTTATCAAGATACTTATCCTTGTTTTTGCAAAAAATATGGCTCAGATGTATCTGAGCCAGTCAATGCAAATCTTTGCATATGCGGTATTTATCCCCGCGGGTGCATATTATGTAAGTTCAACGATGGATGAACTCGACCAGGTGAAGGGACAGGCGTTTATTACCAGTGCCATTACCATAGGCGGAGTTTTTTCCAATTTCATAAGCGGGATCATACTGGATCATCTTGGCATCAGGCCCATGCTCCTTGTGGGAAGCGGGGTCTGTGCAGCAGGCGTATTGATCGCATTTATCGCCATGACAAGACTTCCTCACAGGAAGTGATCATCCCGGTTTGACAGGCTGGATGCCCTGCTTCTTACTCAGAGGTTTCTTCCAATTCTCCATTTTGGACTTCGGGCATATCTATATCCGGAAGAAATCCCGCATATTCGGTGTTGTCCGCAACCTCTGCGGGATCTGCATATTCTTTCTTTTCTTCGTCTTCCCAGAGAGATTTGTGTTTTTTTCGTTCTTTATCAAGCTGCTGGGCCATGGTCTGCATATTCTTGGCCATGGCATACATTTTTTTGTTGAATTCCATCAGCTTTTTTTCGTCCTTAAGAGGGACTATGTCGCCGTGGCACATTCTGCGGAAGACGGTCATGATCTTGACCTTGTTTTTGCCGTCTTCTTCCGCTGCGTCGGCCTGCTGTTTTGCGGATTCCATATTTGCTACATTGGCCCACTGTTCATTTATGGAATCAAGAACTTCCTGATTTTCCTCGAAGGCCTTCTGTGTATCGTTTATGGAAAGCTCCAGAGATGCTATCTCTTCTGAATATTTTTCATCCCTGGTTACCCGGAGAGCTGTTTCGGCTTTTTCTTTCTGCTTTGTCAGGCTCCGGAGCTGCTCTGTCAGCATTCGTCTGTTTTCGGAATATGTCGGTCTGACCTCACATATCTTCATATCTGTACCTCCCTGTACATAAAATACGGATTCCGTTCCGTGAGGGTATCTCTCATATTGTATATCGGCACTAAAACCGGATAGTTTATAGCCGGGTATTACTTTGAAGCATACATGACCTTGGCGGATATTCCCTCAAGCATTCCCAGTTTGCTGGAAAGAGCGCTGATCTTATCCTGTGGAGCTTCTATTGCCACACTTATTATGGCAACTTCTCCGTCCTCATATTGGTGATGGGGGATTCCCATCCTGCCGATTATATATTCCCCGTATTCCGATAACAGTGAATTAAGTTCAGGGGAATGAGATACGTCAGTTACAATTATTCCGATAAGAGCGATTCTTGTATCCATCTGTAGTCCTGCCTTTCCCGGTATTAATAAATTTTATTTGTCCCGGATCAGCCTGACAGGTTCTGCATTTTTGAGTGATCCGGGTAAAGCTCCGTGAGATACGATAAGTATGGTCCTTCCGAATTGATGTGAAAGCATCCATTCAGCCGCGATTTTTGCTGTTTCTTCATCAAGTCCCGCAAAAGGTTCGTCAACAAGCACTATATCCGAGGGGTGAAGGAAAGCGCGGATGATTCCCAGCCTTTTTCTTTCGCCACCGCTGAGTTTTGATACGGGGATCTTAAATGAATGTTCAGGGATAAGTGTTTTAAGCTCTTCCGTAAGACTTCCGGTGCATCCCGTGATCATAAGATTTCTCAGGCTGTTTGCACTTTCAACAAGCCGTTCATCCTGAAATGCGATACTGCACTTGCCGGCTGTGATGCTGCCTTTATCGGGACTTTCTAAGCCTGCGATCATTTCAAGAAGAGTGGTTTTCCCGGATCCGCTGGGTTCGTTCAATAAGTAGATCTTTCCTTTTTCAAGGCTTAGTTTTGTATCTGTAACGGTACGGCCATCGTAGGCTTTAAAAACATTTTCCGAATATACGCCGGGTCCCTCGGACATTTTACTGCCGGATGTAACAGAACGCTCTTTTGTAATCTCTTTTTCCGGAAAAGCATCGGGAAGCTTTGCAATCTGCTTTGATACAAAAAGAATGAACTTTTCAGTCAGCATGCATACAAGAAGTATCACTATGATCCATGCAAATACACCTGCTGTGTTTAAATATATCTTGTCACGGTAGAGTCCGTTTCCTATGCTTA
>CACXBN010000372.1 GCA_902765885.1 uncultured Ruminococcus sp.
AGGAGCGGCGCCGGTTTCTTTGTCATATCGGCGCGCACATTGTACCAATTCTTCGGCATCTCGTCTTCTGTCAGATAGATTTTGTACGGGATAGTCGTTACGTCTTTTGCCATTTTGTTTTCCTCCTTTTGAACAAAGCATCGGGCCGATATGCAAAAAGCTCTCGTCCCAGTAATGATTTGCTGGGACAAGAGCGTCAATCTCTCTTGCGGTGCCACCCGGCTTGGCGCATTTCGCGCCCTCTCTGCTGCGTACCAACATACGCATCCTTTTTTAACGAAGCAGGTCTCCGTCTTCCCTACACGGACCTTCAGGTCTTTCGGGTCGCCCTCAGAAGTCCATTCACACGGGCCTTTTCGTACCGTATTTCCAGCACCGACGGCTCTCTCTTACGCAAGTTTCCCAAGCTACTTACTCTTCCTCAATGGTTTAGAATATTCAATTGTTGTTGACATGTTACATCATCCAAACGTGTTTGTCAATAGAAATTTGTGAGATTTAACAAAAATGATGAGTCTTTTTCATCGCTAAAGACATCGATGCAGTGCTGCGGACGATTTGGAATAATTGTCGATATTTTTATTACGTGTGATATCATATTGATAGAGAGATTCCGGATCATGAAGAACCGAATGATAATGCAGAAGTGTGTCAAAAGGAGTACTGAGAAGCTTTGATGAATGCACTTGTAATAAACTGCAGCCCGGTAAGGACCGGAGCGACAGCGGAAATCGTTAGGATCGTTTCGGAGCAGCTGTCTGACAGATATAATACCAAATCTGTGTGTATCGACGATTACAGGTTCGGATTCTGCAAGGGCTGCAGAAGCTGTCATACAACGGCTGAATGCGTGCAGCATGATGATGTCGATAAACTGATGGGTGAATTTGAGAAGGCGGATATAATCGTTGCGGTTTCACCTTCTTATTGGGCTGATGTTCCCGGGCAGTTCAAGGCATTTATAGACCGGTGCACCCCCTGGAGCAATACACACGAACCCCATAAGAAGATTCCGTCCGGGAAAAAGGGCTATGCGATAGTTCTGCGTACAGGACCGGGTATGAAAGAATGTGAAAAGATCATAGGTACCATCGAGCACTTTTACGGTCATCTGGAGATCGGTTTTCGCGGAGGACTGGGGCTTTGTTCTGTCGAATACAAAGAAGCAGTAGCGGGAAGAAAAGATGAAATAGAAGCGTTTTGCAGAGCGATATAGATAGAAATGGATACAAAAACCGTATACATAACTAAAAAACTCACTGAAACCGGTGATTATATACTTGAGACCGATGCGTCGTTTGAGAACACCGATCTCGATGTTCTTGATGTCGTTATCAAAGGGGAAATCAATTCCCCGGACTTAAGGCGGTTCAGAGTCTACTATCAGACTGCACCAAACTATGGAAGGTACAGCGAGTACATGAAGCGTCACGGCTGCGCCTGCTGCTCTTTGACTACGGCGCTCACGGGATATTCAGACAAGTATAGGGAGCTCAAGCCGGAGCAGACTGTCGATATTGTCGAGGCCGGTCATTTTGCAAAAGCCTCTTACATGCTGAATTACAAAAAACCGATGATGCTGCAGATGCCAGTCTCGCTTTACGGGATATCCAGGATCCTTGCGCTTGAGGGGATCCGCAACCGCTATGTGGGGGACTTTTCCGACAAAGCCGCGTCCGCGGATATACGCACGCACCTTCTTTCAGGCATGCCTGTCATTGTTGAAACCAGCCGCATGAGAAGAGAAAACGGCATAGTTGTGGATAAAAACGATAAGAAATATGCCGGCTCCTATCACACTCAGATTCTGCTTGGAATGACTGAAGCGGGGAAAGTCATATTCACAGATTCCGCGAACAGAGTATGGTCGGGGACAAGACAAAGACTGAAAATGTCGGAACTTGACGATATCATCAAATACATGTTCCCACAAAAAAATACGGATGATGCACATCCGTATTTCTCCCACAGAAGCAACACCGGTGGATACATTCTGATTGATGAAGCCCTTTGATCGAGTCAGGTTACGCGATTTTTAGCGTGACTTTTCTGCCTGCGTTTTTACGGGTGAAGATTTTCTTATACCTTTTCAGGTATTTCTTGTTGAGTTTTTTGCTTCCGACTTTGATCCTGACAGTTTTGACTTTGGAAGACTTGAGTGAGCCCTTGACGGAAGACTTTGTAAGTTTCTTTGATTTCACTATAAGTGTCTTAACGGCAGATGATTTGAATGCGTACTTTGCAATCGTTTTGACATTGGATCCGATGGTGGCTTTCAAAGCTTTTGAACCCATAAATGCTTTTTCCGCGATCTTGGTGACGCTGTATTTGACACCGTTGATTTTGATGGAAGCAGGGATCGAAATGCTCTTTTTTGAAGCAGAAGCCTTTATGAACGCAACGGTTTTCTTATTGACTGAGAGCACACGGAAAGTCCCTTGGGCGTTGCTCCATTTCGTGCCGTTCTTTATATCCGGGGAAGGATCGTCGTGAGCAGGAGCGGGTTCATCTCCGGATGCGTCATCGGTATCTTTGATGCCTATACGAGCGCCTACGCCAGCCGGCACCGAAGCTGTGGGTGCCAGATACCCATTCATGTTTATGCTTCCGTCAGCATTACGCGTGATCCCGCCAGACTTAATGACTATTCTGCCGTTTGCCGGATCCCATGTTATACCGCCGCTGAGCGCCTTATCGGTATCAATGGAAACGAACCAGGCATCTGAAACGGTGAGTTCTGCTGTGTTTGATGATTTTCCATTTGTATTGTAGAAGTTGGTTTCACCGTATATTTTTGACACATCCTGTGTCCCACGAAGAATAAAGCTATCGGATTTTGCTGTGCTGCTGCCGTATGAGATCACACCGTTTACCATATAATCAGTATTGATCACTGATGAACCCAGAGTGATATTCCGGTAATTGTTGTTGAAGAAGGTGCAGTTTTTCAATGTGATATTGGGGCAGGAGTTCGATGTGACGCCATTCGATGTGTTGGCGAAAGCGGTCGAGTTGATCAGTTCGTGTCCTCCGGGGAGATCCTGACCTCCCATTTTAAAGCCATTACCGTCACCGGCATCGATCTCTTTCCCATCGTCACTCAGGAGCAAGCCGTTTTTATACGCGACACAATTTCTGATTATAGTCTTTCCGACCGGTCCGAACTCTGACTTTGCAAAAAGATCGAATCCGTCATCGGCATTGTAGCAAGCGATGCAGCCGTCAAATACATTATTGTCTCCGACAGCTTCTTTAGCCGCGAATCCGTCTGCGTCTGTCATACCTATGTCTGCATTCATCATTGACGTGCAGTTCAGTATCAGGTTATTCCGTGGCCATTCGTCTCTCGTTTCCAGGTTGTCCAGCGCGGAGATCCAAATGCCGGAATCGCCATTTTTGTATGTATGAATAAGCTCAAGCGTGTTATAACTTCCGCTTAATCTGATGCCGACTTCCAGATCTTTTGTCCCGGTAACGTCAAAACCCTTGAAATGCCAATGATCAGCGGCGATAACGAGTCCGGTGCTTCTCTTCCGGAAATCAATAACAGGTCTGGATGCGGCGTTCGGATCTGCCGCAAGTGTGATTTTGCTGCTCGCGGTACCGTTTAAGCCCGATCCGATGAGCAAGCTTCCATCCATCAGATATGAGCCCGCCTTCATGTATATGGTCTGCCCGGGAGAAGCCTTTGTTATTGCTGCTGTAATACTTAGCGGATCCGAGGAAGTGCCTTCTGCGTCATCTGATCCGTCAGGCGATACGTAGACTGTTTTTGCAGTGGAAACATCATATGTAACAAAGCTCGTGATAGTCACGGGTTCGTATGTTGACAACTCTTCATATTCCGAAGGCTTAAAACCGGGATCGGGCGTCGTTGTAAGTTCGAAGCAGTTGCTTCCGCGCGAAAGTTCCGCTGGTATACGAGTCTTGGTTCCTGCGGTGACTTGGCCTTCATATATTGAAGTGCCGTCCTGGGTGACATTTAGAGTGCCGTCGGCATTGCCTTTGTAGATCAATGTATATGAAGGATTATTAGTGTATTCCGGTGATTCCACAGTATACAGCGGATCGACATATGTGATCGGCTGCTCCTCAGCGGGAGGGTCACCGGACGGGTCTGACGTTGTTAATGATATGTCGGTAAATGTGACATCACAGTGTCTTGAAGTGAAGAACCCAACATAAACATTTCCGGGGTCCAAAGCGCGTAATGCAGTTGTGTCATAGTATTTTTTGGTGGTCGTGACACCTGCAGGATCTGTATAACTGACAAAATATCCGGTATTGTTCTTTTCAATGCAGAGGTCGAATGTGGTTAGTGGCTTATCGATCGTGCCCTCGGGCGGTGTCTGGTTAGTGTAATTGCCGAC
>CACXBN010000373.1 GCA_902765885.1 uncultured Ruminococcus sp.
AGCACCTTCGACATAGGAGCATAGGCGTTCGAAGGTGAGCTGTTAGCCGAGACTCTTCTGGCGACGATATAGAAGCATAGGCGTTCGCTGCGGAAAAGAGACTCGACGGGAATGTAAATGTCCCTCCGCTTCTTCTATGAAGAGGATGAAGGAAAAGGTATTTATTTTGCTTAATTAGCTGAGCTTACCAGTTATAAAATAGGAAAATTGCTTTCATTCCGGTTTGATTCTGGATGGAGTACCATTGAAGTATGAAGAACTGATTATTGGAGGGGTTCCAGATGCTGCATGCCGTAAAAACATCGATAGGCTCATACAAAATCGTCGATGGTGACGGCACACATGTCATCATGACAAGAGAGGAATACCACGATTACGTTAATATCTCCCGTATGCTCAGAGACGACATACAGCGATTTTCCCGCAAAAGCGTGGATCTACATCGCAAATTACAAGAAGACCTCAAAACTATCGAGTCTCTGAAGTCGGAACTTGCGGTGGCAGAAGGAACGATCAAAGAGCTCTCCGAACAAAAGGGTGCTCTTGAAAGGTCAATATCCACGCTGAAAGAAGAGCTCGCAAAACTTACTGACGATCTTACTCACGCGGAAGCCCTGAATGTCAATCTTCGCCGAATTTGCCGAGAACGCGCCAACCAGGCCCGCGGTCTTCAGAAGAACAGCGACGGCTACGTCGTCCTCGTCTCCCAAGAATGGAGGGAGAAAGCTCAAGATAGTCGCCTTATCCGTGGCTATAAAAGTACGATCCAATCTCCCTACGATGCCGGCATGGACGACGAGACAGCAAAACGGCAGATTTTCGAGGACCTCGTCAACGGAGTATTGGCCGACTTAGGCTGTCCATACTATGAGCAGGTCAACGGTCGACCGAAGGAGCCAATCGAAGAAATGTCGATGTACCGCTGGATATATACAGCGGATTACCGTTCGGGCTCAGGCTTTTGGACCGTCACGATATACACATCCGGTCCGCTGCAGGTTCCGCCTCACCTCCGGCCCCCGCAAAAACATAGAAATCAAGGAGGAAATCAAAATGGCCAACATAAATCTGGAAGAAACGCTGAAAAGGGCACAGAGAAAAGCAGCTGACACAGATCCCGAAGCATATCGGGATAAAGTATTGTCTGCCGCCCGACAGGCAATGAAAGCTACGAAAAAGTCCTCAATCGAGATCGATCACAAGAAAGGAAAAGTCCGGTTCTCCCTCGACAGGGGCTCTGACAGGATCCGGATGTTTGTGAACGGTGAGGAAATACCGGAAGGAAAGATCGGAGAAACGATCGCTGATATCGACGGGATCGGCGCCCCGAAAACTGCAGCCGAGAAAGTTCGAGACGTAATTGACGCAAGCGGCGTCACAAAGAATATAGCCAGTAGGAGCTTCGACGCTACATTAAGGGCGGCAGCAAATCAAGCGAAGGAGGCAAGCAGGTCTACAGGCAGTCTCCTGAGGGCGCTACTCATGATGATAAGTCGTACCGTCGATGCTCGATGAGCCTTTAGAGAATATTTTTTATAATTTTTTCTTTCCTGCATACACAGGGTGAAACACTAATAAGTTGCCCTGTGGGCAGGAAAGGAAATGGATATGGGTTACTACAACTATAATTTTGTTCTTGGCGACAAGCTCAAAGAGTTGCGAAAGAGATCCGGTAAAACGATCGAACAGATCAGCGAGGAGGTCGATTGTGATCCCCGCACAATTTCAAATTATGAAAAAGGGATGATGCCCCGTCTGTCGATCTACCACAGATACCTCAGCGTCTTAGATATCTCCGACGCCGAACGGATCGACCTCGTGCTGCTCGCATATGGAAAGAGGTGATGTGTACATGCTGAGGAAAATGGATATACGCCTGAGTCAGGCACTTGACGCAATGATCGTGCAGAAGATACGGAAGACGCCTGCACTTTTATACGGCGACAAGCTCGCAATCGGAGAGTCCTGGGTAGGCGTCATCTGCAACTTGGCCTCAGAATTCGAGAGCCTCGCGGATCCAGACGCCTTGAATGCCATTCCGATTCTTGCGTCGGTCTGCGAAACCAAAAGCGCAGAGGTACGGAGCATGGATATCTCCGATGATCTAAAAGACGACATTCTGTACGAGATCAGCACAAAAAGGAAACAGCTCGGTATCGATGCTCGTCTTCGCGAGCTCAATAGAGGGAGAGTCTCATCTGATAGTGCCGATGTATGGTGACTCGTGCCGGCGAGTATAAACAGGCAATTAAGCCGGCAGCGTCCGCCTCCTATGAGGCGGGGTTTGCGTTCATTTATATGAAAGCATTTCAGGTACAGTAGCCTTTACGAAATGTATCTGGAACATCGTATGCCAACCGGCCCTTACCGGCGCATACAAACGAGATTCGCATCTCGAACAATTGAATCTTCCGTTCGTTTGAACGGGCAAACTTTTTGTAAAGCCCGTTCACAGAGAAGCGGGCGGA
>CACXBN010000374.1 GCA_902765885.1 uncultured Ruminococcus sp.
CGACCTTCTTCCCGTTCCCTTTCAAGCTGCTCCAGAAATGTCATATACTCTGTCCTCCATTTAATATGATCGCGGGCTTTCTTTACCTCGTTTTCCAATTCATTTGTAATTATACAGGAGAAATAGCAAAATAGTGAATTACCGAATATAATTACTATAGCAACAGAGGAATGAGCTGCTCCATGTTATGATCCCAGACCAGGTGTCACAGGATGAAGTTTATGAATAAAACATTCAATTGTATCGTGGTCTTTAATAAGACAAAAGACCGGGTCCTTTTCTGCAAACGTCAAAAGGATCCCTATAAAGGACTGTATAACTTCGTCGGCGGCAAAGTAGAGCCCGGCGAAGATCCGGAATCCGCCGCCTACCGCGAACTGCAGGAGGAGACAGGAATCAGCAGGAGACAGATCCACCTGTATCGCCTGATGGACATCCGATATTACTATCAGGATTTTGACCTGCAGATGTATGTGGGACAGCTCCGGGAAGACGTTGTACTCAAGGAGGAGACAAATCCGCTCTGCTGGCTGCCCCTCGACGAGGATTTCACGGACAAGGACCGATTCGCCGGAGAACAGAACATTGCACACATCATGAATGTGGCGCTGGAGTATCCGATTCAGAATACGGCACTGGTCCATGATGGCCTCTATATCGGCGTGGACGGATGCAGAGGAGGATGGATCGCCGCCGTGCTGGACCACGAAGACTTCCGGTTCGAGCGGTTCGACAGCATCGGCGACTGCGTGTCAAAATATCGAGATTTTGACGCATTTTTGATCGACATGGCGATTGGACTGCGCAACAGTACCAGGCAGACCCGGCCGGACGACCTCGCCAAAAAAGAGCTGGGCAAAAAGGCATCCTCCGTATTCCCAATCCCTTCCCGCGAAGCGGTATACGCCGACGGCGAAGAAAACCAGAAGCAGGCAAATATCCGCACACTCGGAAAGAGCCTTGCAAAGCAGTCCCTTGCGATCATCCCCAAGATCAGGGAACTGGACGAATTCCTTCTGGAACATCCTCAATACCAAAACCGAATTCTGGAGAGTCACCCGGAGCTGGCATTTGCCAGACTCAACGGCTCTCCGGTCATGTACAGAAAGCAGGAATACCCAGGCATTTCCGTCAGGGAACGCATTCTTTCTGAATTCCTTGAGAATGAGAATTTCGATAAACTTTGGGACAAGGCGAAAGCATTGAATTGCAAGCCGGACGACCTTATGGATGCAGCCTGCCTCGCCGTTACCGCTGCATTATATGCTCACGGATTGTGTGAAACCATTCCAAAACACCCGGAGAAGGACGAGAAGGAATTGTATATGAGGTTGACAATTCCGAAAGGAAGGGTGGCTGTATTAAAGAATGCGGGGGAAAACATAATATGAAAATCAACAATTCTGTAATGGCTATTTTATTGGCAGCAACATTATGCTTCACATCAGTATCGCCGACTCTGGCTGCGGAGACAGAGACATCAGGGGAGGATACTGCTGTAACAGTAGTCGATGAAGACTCTAATGATGAAGATTTCACGGAAGAAGAGGAAAAAGACAATTCGGATCCTATGGCTCTTGAAAATAGTGAAAATGAACAGGAAAGAGAAAAACTGGAGAGCAGTACACTCGATAATCCGAATGAAGTCTCTGATTCTGCGAATGAGTCTAGTACAGAAGAAACTTCTGAAAACGAAGCGGAAGAAGAAAACACCGATAATGATTCACGAGAAATAGATGAAACTGCTACGGAAGCGTATACAGCGGAGGAATCGGCTGTTGTTGAGGAACCGAGTGACGTCTACACAAGTATTGAAGCTGATGCGACCACTGCATTTGCCGGGGGAAGCGGGACACAGAGTGATCCCTATAAAGTCAGTACAGCTGATCAATTAGATGCGGTGAGAAATTATCCGGGGAAGTATTTCATTCAGACTGCGGATATTGATATAAGCGGAAGAAACTGGGTACCGATTAAGGCTGAGTATGACTCTGAAACCTTTTACTATAATGGGAATAATAAAACTGTGTCGGGTCTTAGCATTTCAGATTATGTAACTCGTGATGGGACATTCATTCAGTGCATTGGTCTATTTGGAATGGCTGATGTTCAAAACTTGTCTGTCAATGATGCAAGAATCGATATCTCTGTCACTGATACAGGGGCGCTCGGCAATTCTATTGGAATAGTTGCAGGTTTTGGCACTATTTCAAACTGTTCAGCTAAAGGGACTATAAATGTCACTGCAAAAAGTGGTGCAAAATCAGGAGATATTGGCGGATTAGTCGGCACTGGCGCCAGGGTTTCGAATTGTCATTCAGATGTTAACATTGTTTGTACAAATAACAGTGATGAGGAGTACAAAGTCGGAGGTATATGCGGAGATAATGATGATTTAACCGTTTCTTTGTCATATAACGAAGGGAATATTACAGTGAAAGGGACAGGATCAGTGATTGCCGGTGGCATCGGTGGTCTTTTAAGAGCAGGGAAAAGCAGAGTTTCAGCAGAAAAGTGCGTGAACTATGGTGATATTACTTCGGAAAACGGAAGTGCTTCTCTAGGTGGTATAGTTGGCATTGTTTCCAGGAATGTAGATGTGTCAGACTGTGTCAATTTTGGAGATGTCAAAGGAGATAGTCCGAATGCCGCATCCGGTATAGCGTCATGCTGGTCCGCAGACAGTTCTTTTACAGTTATGGATAACTATAATCTCGGGGATATATCCGGCAATGAGAATGCTGCAAGAATCATGGGAATAGAAGGGGATGACTATAGCAGTATCCTGGATGATAATTATGCATATGTATATGGGTTTGTAAACGGAAACATACCGACTGACAGGATTGGTTTTTATTCGCCTAACGGGATGAGTATGGGCGCAGAAAGTTTAAGAAACTCAGTGGCAGAAATACTGGATGCCTGCGGATGTGAGTGGGATGAACCGGATGATACACGCATTTCACAACAGGACACGGAAAAACTAAAGAAAACAAGCTTAACCGCAATTAAAAATGGATGGCCAATAATACATAACTACACTGGACTTGGTTACAATTCCAGTCATCATTATTCTCTAAACACAAGCTTTACAGGTAATCCATTTACAACACTTGTTACTTTTATTATTGATGCCATTTCTTCTGAATATGGGGGAAATTGCTTTGGTTTATCCATTCTTTCTGCAGCTCAATATCTCGGCAAAATTGACCTTGCAAGTTATTTCCCTAACAGATCAGAGGCTGATTTGCAGAGCGGTTCGCTAAATCTTTTTGGATATGAAAAAGTGGTTGAAGGAGTTTATAGTCTATCAGGTAATAAAGATATACAGGAGCTAACTGATGCCGCTGAAGTAAGTCAACTTGCTGCGACCATGAAGCTTGCTGCAAGGTTTTTAGATGATGACTGGGGGGAAGGCTATTATAAAGAAGTAATAGACTATTTGAAAACTGATGCAGAATGCGGTGTAATTGTAAAATTTACCAAGGCTAGCAAATATAACAAATCAGGACACGCAGTAGTGATTGAAGGTGGGACCTTAAAAAAGCTGAATAATGGGTGGTGGTCTGTTGAGTGTTATGACCCTAATCGCCCACATATTCGTAAGCATTTCGACGGTGAAGACAGTGCTTATCAATCACATAAAAACCAGATTCTTTATATTAATCAAGATAATGGGGAATACAAATATTGCCCTGATGTTGAACTTAATAATGACTCTGCTTCTTATGAATACAGAGGTGATCAAAAGAGTATTGAATTCTTGGATATATACAGACTTCCTAAATGGTTTTTTACAAACCCGTTTGGCATTGGAGTTAAAGATAATCCTGTTTCAAAAGAAAATACATCCATAACTGTGTCAGGTGTGAACTACCGATTGGTTGATTCTGAAACAAATAGTCCGCTATTTTCTTATATAAATGGAGAAGTAGAAAACAATATAAATGCTCAGTATTTTGCACTTGATTCGTATGCAAATGAGGATGCAAATATCGTAGGAACTGACACTATAACCATTGTGTTGCCAAAGACAGATAAAATAAAGCTGATCTCTGATGATAAGATTAAGCTTTTTGGAATTAATGAGGAAAAAGCATATACATTAAGCTTGGACAATGGGTGTGAAGCAGAATTGTATGACTCATGCAATTCGATAAATCTTATTGATAATGGCGATTCTAACGTCGAGGCTGAGATAGGCTTATACAACGTTGATGATGAGGCATCTGTTGTAATTAACAGTGTATTGAAACCGGATACGTATTTTTATACGGACCTTGTTGAAAAAACTAATAATATAGACACTAATCTTGATAACTCTGATAATGTCACGATAGAAAGCACAGAAAATGTAGAGACTCAGATGGGAGATGATGTCATTGCTTCCGGCACCTGTGGCGACAACCTGACATATACTGTGAACGGAACAGAAAATAATCTCACGCTGACCATTAATGGTTCCGGTGAAATGTATGATTTTGACAGTTCAAGCATACCTTGGAAAGAATATGCAGGTCAGATCAAAAGCTTAAACATCAAGA
>CACXBN010000375.1 GCA_902765885.1 uncultured Ruminococcus sp.
GCCGATACCGTTGTATTTGTTCCCGGGGAAGAGCGCCCTCTCGGAAAGCCAAAAGACAGAAACGATGCCTCTGAAATGCTCCGCATGCTGTCCGGAAAATCACATGATGTCGTCACCGGAGTGACAGTATCCGATACGGACATGCCGGAAAAGGAGATCACTTTCTCTTCGTCCACTAAAGTGTTTTTCAGAAATCTCTCGGAAAAAGAAATAATAGACTATCTTGATTCCGGCGAACCGTATGACAAAGCCGGAGCTTACGGAATACAGGGGCGCGCAAGCACATTCGTGGACAGGATAGAAGGCGACTATTTTAATGTGGTCGGGCTGCCTGTTGCCCGTATCATGGAGGAAGCGCTGCTTCCGTACATCGAATAACGAAAGGTTATTATATGAAGGTTATAGGAATTGATTTAGGTACCGCAAACACAATAATATACGTCAAGGGAAAAGGGATCGTCCTGAGGGAGCCGTCGGTCGTTGCCGTTGATGCAAAAACCAAGAAAGTCGTCTCGGTAGGAAGCGAAGCAAAGCTGATGCTCGGAAAAACTCCGGGCTCCATTAAGGCGATGCATCCGCTGAGAGACGGAGTCATAGCCGAATTCGACGTTACGGCCCAGATGCTTAACCACTTTTTCAAAAAAGTTTCGGGAAGCACGCTTTTCAGCCGCCCGAGAGTGGTAATCTGCGTTCCTTACGGAGTTACCGAAGTTGAAAAAAGAGCCGTGGAAGACGTGACTCTTGAAGCAGGCGCCCAATCCGTTGCTCTTGTCGAAGAGCCGATCGCCGCTGCTTTCGGTGCAGGACTTAAAGTTGACGACGCAAGAGGCTCCATGATCGTCGATATCGGAGGCGGAACCACTGAAGTTGCCGTTCTTTCGCTTGGCGGAATAGTGAGTTCAACTTCTTTGCGCATTGCCGGCGACGAACTCGATGAAGCCGTAAAAGCATACATAAAAATAAAGCACCGTGTCCTTATCGGAGACTCGACAGCCGAGATGCTGAAGAAAAAAATAGGATGCGTTTTACCGGGAGTGAACCGCGGATCCATTCAGGTAAGAGGACGCAATCTTCTTACGGGCCTTCCGGCTATCCTGACCGTATCCTCCGAAGATCTGCACGCTGCCATGAAAGAGGACATAGACCATATCTTAAGGAGCATCACCAGCACACTCGGAAACACTCCTCCCGAACTCGCTTCCGATATATACGATACCGGCATCATGATGTCGGGCGGCGGCTCTCTGCTCGCAGGCTTCGACACTCTGGTTTCCAGGACAACAGGCATCAGAACGGTAATCGCCCGCAACCCTATAGACAGCGTGGCATTGGGAATAGGAAAAATAATCGATCACGATTCCAGTCTCATAGAATACAGAGCAAGATAAAATAACCACGGGGGTCTTAGCCGTGAAACAGTTCTTCAAAACCAAGTTTTTTTACATAATAACCATTGTAGCCCTGCTCTTCACCATCGTTCCGATAATACTGAACGCCATGGGTGTGACCTCTATCTTAAAAAACACGATAGGCACGATATTCTCTCCGCTTCAGAAATTCTCCACCTATGCCACCGAAGCATTTGACGGATTTGCGGCATACTTCTATAAATTTGACAGGCTTGTGGAAGAAAACGAAATGCTGAGAGAACAGATCGAAGATCTCCAGAAAAAGACTTATGACGCGGTGGAGCTGGAAAAAATGTACGACTGGATGAGCGATTTTCTGGAAGTGAAGATAGCTCACGCCGATTACAAGTTTCTTGCGGCCTCCGTCATAGGGCATGAAAGCGGAGCATACTCGCGCGTTCTTACCCTTGATGTGGGCACCTCCTCCGGAGTCAAGGAAAACATGCCGGTCATCTCGTCTTCCGGTCTGGTCGGAAGGATCACCGAAGTCGGGCTCAACTGGTCAAAAGTCACGACTCTTACGCAGGCTAATTCATCGGTGGGCGCCTTTGTTGAGCGCACCGGAGACACAGGTATCTGTACCGGTGTGTTTGATCTTTCAAGTGACGGACTCATGGAAATGAATTATGTTTCTTCTGACAGTACCGTCGCTCCCGGAGACCGTGTTCTTTCATCCGGCAACGGAAGCGTATACCCTGCCAATCTTGTGGTGGGCTTTGTGGATTCCGTCGATGTCGATCCTAACACGCGCGGGCTCGCCATAAAAGTCAAATGTTCCGGCAATTTTACGGAACTGACCAATGTCATGATAATCACATCATATGACATAGGGGCAAAATAACTATTTCGGATTCGGGAGACGCAAGCTTGTTCTTGCCTTAATGGAATGAGAAATTTTTTAAATAAAATAAGCGGTTTTTTCAAAAGAATATTCTCATCGGGCAAAGACGGAATGAGTGTTCTTGGAGATACCGGCATATCGGAAAAAGAGATAAATTTCACCAGGGATTATTCATCATCAGGTGAATTTCACGCGATTTCATTCAACAGAAAAACCATTTTTAAAATCATTGTGCTTGCTTTGGTGTTTATTTTGTTTGCGTCTTTTCAGACCACGTTTTTCACCAGATTCAGGCCGTTCGGAGCGACTCCGGATCTGATAATGCCGCTCGTTATTTCTGTTGCCCTGTCGGAAAAGGAAAAATTCGGGGCGGTGTTCGGCCTTATTACCGGCATCATCATGGTCGCCCTGTTTTATCCTCTGCACCCTCTTCCGATCCTTTATGCAATGATCGGGTACATATGCGGGATCCTTGTGCTCAATTATTTCAGAGCGTCATTCATTGTCCGCGCAATAATGACTGCCGCCGCGGTGGTCATACACGGGATCGTTTCCCTTATCGTTATCCTTGCATCTGTCAGGGATGTGAGCTTTTCCGAAGTCATGATCCATTCGGTACTTCCTGAAATGCTGTCGACCATGATCCTTTCACCGATCCCTCATTTTATTGCTTATATTGTTTTAAAACCGTTTTCATCATCAAAATTCAGTTAAATGTAGTAATAATCATATGCAAACAAACACCATACGGGCCGGCCTGTCCCCCATGGCCGGATACACGGATCATATTTTCAGAACGATATGCTCATCCCTTGGCGCAGCTTACACCGTCAGCGAAATGATTTCCTCCGTTGCGCTGACACTGAAAAGTCTCAAGACATCCGAACTGACAAAAACAGGGCCGGACGAAGGGCCTGTCATTATCCAGATTTTCGGTCATGACCCCGTGATCATGGCACAGTCCGCCGAAATGCTTTTGTCTTCATCTTTTGCAGGATGCTCTTTTATGCAGCCGCCTTCGGGAATCGACATCAATATGGGATGCCCTGTAAGAAAGATAGTCGCTTCAGGCGACGGTTCTGCTCTGGCCGAAAACATTCACCTGGCATATGACGTTGCATTTTCGGTAAAGAAAGTGTGCGAAAAATATAACAAGCCGCTGTCGGTAAAATTCAGGCTCGGTCCGGATCAGGGACATGAAAACTATATCGATCTCGGACTTGCGCTCGCAGCAGCCGGAGCCGACCTTCTCACTCTGCACACGAGGACCAGAGAGCAGATGTACGCGCCGTCCGCTGCCCCCGAAAAGTGTCTTGCTCTTCGAAACGCGCTGGACAAAGCA
>CACXBN010000376.1 GCA_902765885.1 uncultured Ruminococcus sp.
ATCGTTGGATCATCATATTTGATGCCACCTTCTGATTCTTTGTTGTAGAGTTCATCACATTTATACTGGAATTCCACATCATCAGTCACTGTCAAAAAGCCATGAGCCATTCCCTTAGGAAGATAAAACATACGTTTATTCTCAGCCGATAATTCACAAGATACCCATTTTCCATATGTTGGTGAACCCTTTCGGATATCGACAGCTACATCAATGACTCTTCCTTTTGTGCAACGGACAAGTTTTGCTTGTGAATAAGGAGATCTTTGATAATGCAGACCCCTCAAAGTGCCTTTATGCGCACTATACGATATGTTGTCCTGTACAAAGACAGTATCAATGCCCATTTCATGGAATTTTGCCTGATTGTATGTTTCCATGAACCAGCCACGATTATCGCCATAACAATCAGACTCGATGATATATACGCCTTTAATGGCGGTCTCAATCTTTTTCATCTCTGCTCTTTTCCCTCTGCTACGTTCTTCAAATGTTCCCCATATGGCGATTTACCATAACGGCCTGCACTTTCTAATAACTTTTCTTTCGAGATCCAGTCATATTTGAAACCGATCTCTTCCGGTGCAGAAATAACTAGGTTCTGCCGTTTCGATATAATCTGTACGAAGTTGGCAGCTTCTACAAGGGAATCCATTGTACCGGTATCCAGCCATGCATAGCCTCTGCCTAAAAGTTCTACATCAAGCTTTTCTTCCTTAAGGTACATATCATTCAATGTCGTGATTTCAAGTTCACCTCTTGCAGAAGGTTTAACATTGTTTGCCATCTTAGATACACCAGCCGGATAAAAATACAATCCTGTGATACAGTAATTGGATTTTGGATGTTCCGGTTTTTCTTCAACAGAGAGAACTTTACCATTTTCATCAAATTCAACAATGCCGAAACGTTCCGGGTCGTTGACATGATAGCCAAAGATCGTTGCTCTATTATTCTGTTCGGCGTTTTCTGCCGCTTTCTTCAAAACATGAGAGAAGCCATCACCAAAAAAGATATTATCACCTAAAACCATGGCGCACGCATCATCACCAATAAATTTTTCACCAAGAATAAATGCCTGCGCTAGGCCATCCGGTGAAGGCTGAACACAATAAGAAAGGTTTACACCAAATTGAGAACCATCACCTAACAATTGTTCAAAACGAGGCGTATCTGTTGGTGTGGAAATAACCAGGATGTCTTTGATCCCTGCCAACATCAAAGTTGACAATGGATAATAGATCATCGGTTTATCATAGACTGGCAACAACTGCTTAGATGTTACCATTGTTAACGGATATAATCTGGTTCCGGCACCGCCGGCTAAAATAATACCTTTCATAACGTTGAATCTCCTCGTAAAAATTATAGCATCAATAGCCAAGCTCTCTATAGTTACGTATAAGATCGGCGATTGTCTTATCTGTATCACTTGAGACTGGATTTTCCGAATCAACAATCTGTGATAACGATTCAATTTCTTCTTCAGAACAACCTCTTAAATATGAATCTGTCAGATCAATCCATTCTTCTAAAGAAAGTAAGCATTCTTTCCTTGGCTCAAAGAAGTGCCTTTGGTCATCGATATAATCCATAATACCTTCTTTGATCTGCAGATATCTTTCATTCTTGATTTCTGATTGATCGTATTCATAGACTGCTTTACCGTTTTCATCAACACCGATGATTGGACTTTCATAAGATGTGATCAAGAATTCACTCATCTTGACCGGCAGATTGTCCCGCATGCCAAGCAATCTTTCTGAGAAACTCTCGTGACTCAAATCACATTCTGCAAAATTGCCCGCATAGAAACCTTTAACAAGTCGTTCTCCCAGATAATAAACTGCTCCTTTTTGTGAAGTATAGTTGCCGGAAAACATATCGACCGTCGCAATTCTGTTAAAGTCTCTCGTTATGCTTTCTAAATGATTCTGCAGGTTTTCACTCTGCTTCTTAGACCACTTTGTCACCAGACTCATATGGTCTTCATCAAACTTCGAATCATAGATCTTGGCGATGGATAACACTTTTTCCAAATCATCACAAAGATGATTTTCCAAAGCGCCAGAATAAATAGCTGCTCTTGAAAGATAAGCATAAGCACAAGGAATCTTATATTGTTCATAGAAGTATTTCTCGTAGATTTCTTTGAGACAGTAGCCGTCTCTTGAAACAAACAGTAATTCTTCTATTCCATCTTCTTTTGCCTTTTCGCAGACAAAGTTTAAATAGGCATAGGCCAAAGGACCGCCTAATAAGCAGCCAAGCTTTTTAAAGAAAGAGTCTTCTTTCTGTTGGGCAAGATATTCGCTTGCTGCTGACAGGTAGATGGAAGAACCCAAACTGTCGTTCTGTTTATGGAAAGACAACAAGTATTTATTTTCTTGTTCGGAGATCTCATAATCAACGATCTTAGGCGTCTGGAAAGCACTGATTCCATGATTCATGGCTTCCGAGTAATCACTGATGTAGTTATCGCCAAAATGAACCATTTCTTCCGGTTTGATATTCTCTTTTCGGCAAACAAAGTCAAAGAGCTTTCCAGAGCCCTTTGTTTTGTCGTAGTCACAGGAAACGTATACTGCATCCATGTCGTAAAGAGAGGAATCTAAAATCTCTCGTTCAACACTTTCCGACAGATACATATCGGAAACGGCAATGACTCGTTTTCCAAGTTCTCTTGCCTTTTCATAGACCGGGCGGATCATCGGATTGATATGACAATAGACAATCTCCAAACGGATCTCGTATTCTTTTAATTCCTTATATTCCTTATCAATGAATTCGTAAATATCATCAATTTTAACTTCTTTATTTAAGACTCTTCGTGACTCTGCCTCTGCATTTATTCTCGCTTCACGGAAGCCTTTTTTATCAAACGCAATTTCCATGTAAGAGAACAATTCATCTGCTTTAACAAAGGGACGTATGACCAAGGTATCAAACACATCAAAGCTCACAACTTTCTTTGATTCCATCTCTTCATAGTATTCTTCATAAGGAATCTCGACTCTTTCAACATCTTGCTTATTGATGATGCCTTTCTTAGGGACAAAAGGTCGTCTTCCTTCGTTTTTGCCGAAAAC
>CACXBN010000377.1 GCA_902765885.1 uncultured Ruminococcus sp.
AATCACTTTGACCTGACCATCCCACATAAAGGAGATCAGCTTTTTCAGATATAGGTCTCGTTTGATTTCCATGATACGCCTCCGCTGAGAAGTTGGCTAATATATCATTCCATTTCTCAATTGAAATTATATTGATTCATTACCTCAAAGTCAAGATGCTCGTTGATAACTTCCCTTAGGAAATTATGCAAGTTCTCAACGGCAATACTTTCCCATCCATAAAATGGCCCTATCAGGGCCACTCAGTAGCCCTGTCAGGTCCACGGCAAACGGCTTTTCTCCTCTAAAATATGATTCGAAACAACGGAATTGTTACAGCAAAAGCTCAATCGTCAGCCCGGTACAGTGAAGAACTGGATCTACCATCGCGGTGATATTTATCTGGCAAATCTGAATCCATTCAAAGGGAGCGAGCAAGGCGGAACGAGGCCCGTGTTGTTCCTCTCCAACGATATTGGCAACTTTTACAGTTCGTTGATCGCGATAGCGCCAATCACCTCCCAATTGAAGAAAACACAGCAGCCTACTCACGTCATGCTTGACAATGTACGAGGACTCAGTACCGAATAGATGGTTTGCCTGGAACAGATCCATGCGATAGACAAGATGCGGATTCTGAGATATCTCGGGAAGATCAGCAATGATCAGATTTCAGCTGTTGAGGATGCTGCACATTAAAGTTTAGTAATGCCGATACCTGAGTGTGTCGATGGTCCATATCCATAAACTCATCGGTGCACTTAAAGCAGATTTGTGAACTGAACTAGATAACTTAAAACCGCCATATCAGAATAGATTGCTTTGATATGGCGGTGGTCAGTGAACAGTGAATTCTCCTATAAGCTGTTTTCAGTATAGAAGGTATGATAATGTCAAGGATTAATCCATCTAATCAGGGAAGATGTGTCTACATATTTTCCAAGATCATCTGCTATCAGCATATTTTCTGTCAACAGATAAAACTTAGCGCAACAGGAACCTTTTTTTCCTGTTTTAGGATCTTCTGTGGAAAGAGCAAAGGAAAAATTCTCGCCCTTGAGCGCTATAGAATATCTGTCTTCCCAAAACGGATTCAACTCGTCAACAAGTGTGAAACTTGTCTTCGGAGTAATATTTGCTCCGGATATTTCAAATATGCCGTTGCGGTTGCCTTTTGCGAGGATATCAAACTGGCCTAAGACATTAAACGAAACGGATACACCGGAGGCGGATTCAGTGATTTTTATGAAACTGTCGACCGGTGTTTCATTTATCGAAACAAGAACTTTTTCTTCACTTTGGGTTGCGTCGATAATTTCTCTTCCACCGAGCAGGGATGATTCAACCTGATTCATCAGTTTTAAAAAGCCCTTCCATCTTACTCCGCCTTCACGACATTCGTTGGCGATTTCTGCGATTTTCTCGTCACTCATTGCGGCGATTGCATTGAGGACCTCTTTTTTTTCAAGATAAAAACAGCCGAGGTATCTGAACTTGTCATAGTTCTGCATTATGGTTCTTTTTATTGTAACGATGTCACGTACGATTCTTTGGTTTGCCATCTGTAAAACTCCCTCTTTTACTTTTGTCACATAAAATTATACCACACGGAGGGATTGTTGTCAAATGTGCTTCTTGTAAATGCCGGATGCATGATGTATAATTCACGAGAAAAGAAAAACGAGCCAGGTGATAACGATTATGAAAATGATTTGTAATTTGCACACACATACATTCAGATGCAATCACGCATCCGGTACGGAGCGTGAATATATAGAGAACGCAGTAAAATACGGACTCAAAACACTGGGCTTTTCCGATCATTCCCCGTATATTTTTCCGGGAACATACTATTCCGGCTACAGAATGAGACCGGAACTTCAGGAGGACTATGCAAAGACACTTCTCGCTCTCAGGGAAGAATATAAGGGTGTAATTGACATAAAAATCGGATATGAAGCTGAGTACTACCCAAAATACTTTGAAAAAACACTCAACTTTTTCAGGGAGATACCGATAGACTATCTGATCCTGGGACAGCACTTTATTTTGAACGAACTAAACGGACAGTATGCGCCTGTCAGAACGGAAGATGAGTTCATTCTGAAAACATATGTCGATGAAACCTGTGAGGCTATGGAAACAAATCTGTTTACATATATGGCGCATCCGGATCTTGTTTTATACACGGGAGATGAAGAGATCTACAGAAAGCATTACTCAAGGCTTATAGAGTGTTCAAAGAAGAACGGTGTTCCTCTAGAAATAAACCTTCTCGGAGTACGTGACCACAGGCACTATCCGAGCGACAAATTCTTCTCGCTGTGCGGAGAACTCGGAGCAACTGTTTGCATAGGATGTGACGCACATTCTCCGGATGTTACGGTAGACGTGGAATCTTTTGAAAAAGCTTTGAAAATGATTGAGAAATACAGTTTGAATTATTGTGAAAAGCCGGAACTCAAGCCGGTCAGGCTGTAAGTGAGGTTAAATGAGAAAAAAACCCGTAAAAATAAAAATAAGAACCAAGCAGTCGGCCCTCGATCCATCTTCGCTATTCGGAGCTTTTTCGTCGGGAAACGACGAAAAAAAGTATGACGCAGAAAAAGAAGAGAGAGAAACCGATATGATTAACATTATAGAAGATATCATATCAAGCGAAAAAATTCAGTTTGGGATTCCTACAGAAGAAGAGCTGAATAAATTCTGTTCACCGGAAGAAAATATCGAAGACGAGGATGAAGAGGATTTATCAGAAGACAATGATTATTTGTCTGCGGAGCTGGACAATCTTGACAACGATGATGTAAGTGTAGAAGATCTTGTCAACAGTTTTATTGACAAACTCAAAAGCATATACAGCAGCGTTGTAGAGGAGTCCGGATCGGAATTTGAAACCAAAGGTTTTATCGATGTCGAACAGAGAGATGACGGAAAGATAAATATAGTAGTAGAATATGACAGTTACGAAATGAGCGATCTCGAGGCTGTTACGAAGATAAGGTATAATCCTGAAGACAAGACAATAACAACCAGCCATGAGGGGAAAGTAAACACTGTAATGGTGTATGAAAAGGGAGAAAGACATTTCAGCACATACTCAACACCATTCGGAATCATGGAAATGGCTGTGTACACAAAAGAGTGCCGGGGGAGACTGCTATACCCCCGCGGGGGAGTTTTGTTTATTGATTATACAGTGGAAGTTAAGGGGCTTGAGAGACAGCATACTTATCTTACCATTGAAGTGCTCCCGTGCACTTAAGGAGAAAGGGCCGGAATCTTTCTTCATATGCTTATTTGGCTCCCATGGAGATGATCATGTCAGGACATCTGTGAGAACCGAGAAAAGTATGCCTATCCTTCTGAAGTATCAGTACTGAAGCTGAACATTTGATACTCGGTATTCATAGCCGGAACGCGAAAAATCATCGTGTTCCGGTATTTCTTTGCGGTTGAGGGATGAGACGGATATTGAGAACAATAAGACGAGGCATTTACCTAGATACCACAGTGTAGGGGCTGAAGCTTTTCCGGGCAAAAGGAAAAAGCCGTGGAGAAGATTCCACAGCTTTTGTATGAATAGGATTGCCATGTCTTAATACAGCTTTTTTTTCAAAAATTGTCCTGTGTAGGAGTTTTCATAATCGGCAAGTTCCTCCGGGGTTCCGCATGCAACTACCGTTCCGCCGCCGTCTCCTCCTTCGGGTCCCATGTCGATAATGTAATCGGCGCATTTTATAACATCAAGGTTATGCTCGATCACGATACATGTGTTTCCCGAATCGACAAGAGTCTGAAGGATGGATATGAGTCTTTCCACATCGGCAGAATGAAGGCCGGTAGTGGGTTCGTCAAGCACATACAGAGTCCTTCCGGTAGCTCTTTTTGAGAGTTCGGTAGCAAGCTTTACCCTCTGGGCTTCACCGCCTGACAGCGTTGTAGATGACTGGCCGATCTTTATATATCCGAGACCTACATCACAGAGAAGCTTGAGTCGGCTTGAGATTTTAGGAACATCCTTGAAAAATTCGGCGCCTTCGTCAGCGGTCATCTCCAGCACGTCGGAGATGTTTTTTCCTTTATATTTGACTTCAAGAGTTTCGCGGTTATATCTTTTGCCGTGGCAGACATCACATGTGACATACACATCGGGAAGGAAATGCATCTCTATTTTTTTGACACCGTCTCCTTCACATGCTTCACATCTTCCGCCTTTAACATTGAACGAAAATCTTCCGCTGTTGTATCCTCTGATCTTTGCGCCCTGAGTCGAAGCAAAGAGATTTCTTATATCCGTGAACAGTCCGGTGTAAGTTGCCGGGTTGGAACGGGGAGTTCTTCCTATCGGGGACTGGTCGATCGCAATTATTTTGTCAAGATGCTCGGTGCCCTCTATCCTGTCGTGATCCCCGGGTATTGTGAGAGCGCGGTTAAGCGTGTGGGCCAGGGATTCATAGAGTATTGAATTGACAAGGGAAGATTTTCCGGAACCGGATACTCCCGTTACGCATATGAAACATCCGAGAGGGAAGGACACATTTATGTTCTTGAGATTGTGTTCTCTTGCTCCATATACCGTGAGCACTTCTCCGTTTCCGTGCCTTCTGCTTTCCGGAACTTTGATTTTCCGCCTTCCCGAAAGAAAATCTCCGGTTATCGAGTTGGGATTTGCGGCGATTTCAGCGGGAGTTCCGCATGCGACCACTTCTCCTCCGTGAACACCGGCTCCGGGTCCTATATCGATGATATAATCTGCTGATTCCATGGTTTCTTCATCATGTTCGACAACTATAACCGAGTTGCCGAGGTCTCTCAGATCTTTAAGGGTTTTTATTAATTTGCAGTTGTCCCTCTGATGAAGTCCTATTGAAGGTTCGTCAAGAATGTATAATACTCCCGCAAGGGAAGAGCCTATCTGTGTGGCAAGCCGGATTCTCTGGGCTTCACCGCCCGACAAAGTCGACGATTTTCTTGACAGCGT
>CACXBN010000378.1 GCA_902765885.1 uncultured Ruminococcus sp.
CGGAAAAATATAATGTTAAAAGAAACAGTACCGTTCCTTCAGGCTGGTCATCATGGTCATGTCTTTACAATGAAGTAAGATCCGAAGACATTACGAAGCAGTCAAAACTTCTTTCTGAAGTGACACGCTCTAAAGGGACATTACCAAGTGTCCTTCAGATAGATGACGGATGGCAGAACGGCGGAACATTCGATGGGAACTGGACTCCATCTGAAGAAAAATTCGCCGGCTCACTGAAAACAGCAGCCGGCACTGTAGAAGCCAACGGTCAGATACTGGGACTCTGGTCTGTTCCCGGCATCGTTTCAGGCCGTTCTGATGATTTTTCAAACCTCTCCGATCTGATTCTGACAAGAGACGGTCTTCCCGTGTCATTATTAGTCTTTGATCCGGAAAAGACAAGGGATGAGGATGCTGCCTTTCTTCTTGACATCTCGGATGCCAGAACAATCGAATATATCGGCAAAACATTCGGCAGATTCAAAAATGAATACGGAGCAAAATATTTCAAGATAGATTTTACCGCAAATCTGCTCTCGAATGTTTTCAAATGCGGTGAGCGGATTGAGTATCCGGGAGGATATTCAGCGAACTGCTACAGAAAAATGATAAATGCAATCCGGAAAAGCGTAGGTGATGATTCCTATATGCTTGCAAGCGGATCGCCGATAGGAGAATCGATCGGACTGTTTGATTCAATAAGAGTAACGTCCGATGTTTCATGGGCGGGAGCCGGCAGCGGCACGCATCCGGGTTACTGGAACATACTGAAGTCAAACATAGAAAGCATGATGCTTCGCGCGCCGTTCGGAAAAGATTTGTTTATAAATGATCCGGACGGTCTGCTTCTCAGAGATTTTGAGACCGAACATTGTGATGACGGAGTAGCGCTTTCCGATGATGAAGCAAAAGTACTTGCCGCAGCAGTTGCGATGAGCGGAGGAAGCATTCTTCTGAACGAAGAGATCGACAGAATCCATGAGGACAGGCTGAGGCTGTTTATTGATATCCTGCCTCCGCTTGGAATCCCGGCAGTTCCAGCAGACTTTTTTGAATACCCGTATTCCTCTGAAGCATACATACAAAATGCCAAAGAAGACTGCAGACTTGTCTTTCTTTTCAACCTGGACGATCATGTAAAAGAAAAGGAATGGAAGAATCCATTTGGTGGAAAAACAGTCATGATGGACTGCTTCAGCCATGAACTTGAATCTGCAGAAGAGTCTGTAAAATTCGATATGCCTGCCCATTCCTGCAAGGCTTTTCTCGCTCGTAAAGTAATAGATGACAGCAACATTCATTTCTTTGCCAGCTGCGGAGATTTCTATTGCGGATTTTCCTCTCCGACAGGAAAAAGCTTTTTCTATTCTACGGAATACAGCCCTGACTGTTCGGATTATTCTTTTGTGAGAAAACTTTCAGAAGGCATATATATCTATTCTTAAGATTAACTATCTATAAGGAGGCAGCTCGTTGAAAGGCCTCATTTCTGACATTCAAAGGACATCGACCATGACGGGTTCGTGATAAGAACGACCGTATTCTTCAAAGGATGTCCTCTTAACTGCAAATGGTGTCACAATCCCGAGTGCATATCACCGAACCGGGAAATGCTCTATTATCCGGAAAAATGCATAGGATGCGGTAAATGTGACGAAGGATGCTACAGCGGAGCAAAAGTTATTTGCGGCGATGAGATGACACCGGAAGAACTGCTTAAAGAAATAGAATATGACGTTCCATATTACGGCAAGGAAGGCGGCGTTACGTTTTCCGGAGGAGAGCCTCTTATGCAGCGTGATTTTTTAAGGGAATGCATAAAGCTGTGCAAATGCCGAAATATCGGAACAGCAGTTGAAACATCCCTTGCCATCTACGATGAAGATATATTCAAAAGCCTCGACTTCATCATGGCCGATTTGAAAATCTGGGACGATGAGCTGCACAGGCAGTATACAGGTATATCGAACAAGGTCATTATAGAGAATTTCATCAAGCTTAATTCTCTGGAGAAACCGATAATCGCAAGAACGCCGGTAATTCCCGAGATCGATCAGAAAATAGATAAAATCTCAATGTTTTTGAGATCACTTGAAAATGTAATCAGGTACGAACTCCTTCCCTATCATTCTCTGGGTAACACAAAAAGAAGAGTGCTGGGGATGGAGGAAACAGAATTCACTATTCCGGCAAAAGATAAGATGAAGGAGCTAAAAGAAAGATATGCTTTCATACGCTGACAGACTCGCGGAACTTAGAAAAACCAAGAAACCTCACACATTCGAAAAGAAAAAGCAGAACGGATATACGGATCTGGATGATTTCGGAACCGTACCTGTTTCCGAAGGATATCCTGACCTGGTTGTAAGAGTCACCGGATTCACTGTATACTTTGCCACTCTTTCACCACAGTTCAGGCAGCTCGTAGTGGACAGATTTATTGAAAAAAGCAACTGATAATAATCTTTTTTAATCCCCGAGGTCATTATGAAAGGTATTTGGATTAAAGATCTTCCCAAAAGCGAAATGAATGTAACCGTTACTTTCATTCATAAAAGAAAAATCAACAGAGGTTCTGAAATTAAAATCGCAGCCTCCAATTTGTACAGGATATTCATAAACGGAGAGCTGAAAGGTTACGGTCCTGCGAGAGCCGCTCACGGATATTCAAGAGCGGACAAGTATTCTCTTGATGAATATGCGGGCAACGACGCCGTAATATCCGTTGAAGTATATTCCGCACAGGTCCCGGTGTACTATTTCATCATGGAAGATCCTTTCTTCGCATGTGAACTGTCAGAAAACGGGAAAACCATTGCAACAGCCGATGATTTTGACGCGTATGTCACGGAAGAGAGAATCCGGAACGTACGACGCTTTGCTTTCCAAAGACCTTTTACCGAAATATATTCTTTTAGATCTGATCCGTCAGATTTCTATATGGGAAATACGGGAAAAAGAAAAAAGGCTGTAAATATTTCCGTTCCCGTTAACAAATTGCTTGAACGCCGGGTCAGCTATCCTCTGCTTCAAAAAACTCATCCCGAATTTATCGAATTCGGAAGCGTCAAGACAGGCAGTACTCCAAAGGAAGACATAAACTTCTGTGAACCCGAGAACGAATTGATCGGTTTCAGGCGTGAAGATATCACGGATGACCATATAGCTTATGCAAACAAACTCGAATATCTGAAAGAAGACACAAAGTTCACGGGAACTATCCCCGGACATCATTATTTGATGCTTGATTTCGGAAGAAACTATTCGGGATTCTTCTCAATGAAAGTGAAGGCAAAGAAAGGCACTACACTGTTCATTACATATGATGAGAAATGCACTGAAACAGATACGGGAATCAAACTGTCCCCTTTCAGAAACAACTGCGCAAACGCAATAAAGTATATGTTCAATTCTGATGATACGGACACATATGAGCATATATCTTTTGAATCATCCACTGGCAGGTTTGTATGCCTTGCAGTCACCGAAGGTGAACTTGAGCTTCAGGATTTCTGTTTTATAAAATATGAAAATCCCGATCCATATAGCTATGATAAAAAATTCAGCGACTCCGAGTTAGATGAGATTTTTGAGGCGGCCAAAAACACACTGGCGCAGAACTCCGTTGATGTTCTGACTGATTGTCCCTCAAGGGAAAGAGCCGGGTGGCTGTGCGACAGTTTTATGTCGGCAAAGGCAGAAAAACTTCTCACAGGCAAAAACCCTGTTGAATATAATTACCTTGAAAACTATGCCATGGCACCTCATCTTGAAGATCTTCCCGACGGAATGATTCCGATGTGCTATCCGTGTGACCACAAAAACGGGTCATATATACCGAACTGGTCCATGTGGTACATCCTCGAACTTGAAGACTATCTGAAACGAGGCGGAGACAGAGAGCTTGTTGACCGCTCGCTTCATAATGTAAAAGACCTGGTCGGATTTTTCAAACAATACGAAAACGAATTCGGACTTCTTGAAAACCTCGAGGGATGGATCTTTGTCGACTGGAGCATGTGTAACACAGATGATTATGTACGCGGACTGAATTATCCCTCAAACATGCTTTACGCTGACGCGCTCAGAGCCGCGTCTTCCCTTCTCGGAGAACCGGAATTGCTGGAAAAGAGCAAAAAAATAAAAGATACCGTAAGAAAAATGTCCTGGAACGGTAAGTTTTTCGAGGACAATGCCATAAGGGATGAAAACGGAAATCTGGTCAAAACCGGCCATACGACCGAAACCGTTCAGTACTATGCTTTCTATTTCGGAATAGCAACTCCCGAAACTTATCCAGAACTGTGGGATATGATCCTGAACACGTTCGGACCTTCAAGAGACTTTAATACTGTTTACCCGGAGGTGCATTTTGCGAACCTGCTCGTCGGATTCTATCTCAGGCTTTCCGTTCTTGTGCATTATGGAAAATATAATCTGGCTTTGGCTGAATGCAAAAAGCTGTTTTTGAAGATGGCACGC
>CACXBN010000379.1 GCA_902765885.1 uncultured Ruminococcus sp.
GACCGTTGAAGCGACACGGGGTAAAAAAAAAAAAAAAAGAGACGTAATGCTGGATCTGAAAGCAAGGGCGACAGCTATGAATGATGAAGAAATAGCTGTGGCTGATACGGGTGTCGTCGAACTTGAAAGCGCGCTCGATTCGATGATCAGGAATGTCGAAGAAGGCGCGGGCATCAGGGTAATGCTTCCGCTATCAGATGAAGACATAAGCTATGAGTGGCGAAAAGAGAATAGCCGCACAAATTACGCGCTTCTTCTGATGATACCAATGCTGCTCATAGTGCTTGTGGAAAATGACAGAAAAAGGACAAGAGACCGCGCAAAAGCCAGATGCGATGAGATAAGGACCGGACTTCCGGCGTTTAACGACAGGATTCTCCTTCTTATGAACTGCGGGCTAATCTTTCATGACGCGTTTTTCAGGATCACGGAGAGTTATGCGATCCGCGGCAAGAAAGGCGTTTTCGGAGAGATGCTAGCGGATATTGGAAGGAAATCTTCTGAATTTGGAAGGCCGGTCGAAAGAGTCATCACAGAACAGGCAGTAAAGGAAGGGGTGAGGGAGTTTTCAAGAGTGGCAGGCGTGATCTCAGACAGCCAGCACAAAGGAACGGATCTTACGAAGGTACTGGAACAGGAAAGCAGGGCTTTATGGGAATCAAGGAAACGCCTTGCGGAAGAAAAGGGACGCATCGCAGAGACAAAACTCACTTTGCCACTGGCTGTGCTTCTAATTGTACTTATTTTGATCACTGCGGCGCCTGCGATACTGCAGGTAGAAGGAGGATGACATGAAAAGATTTATTGGTAACAAGAGTGGTATGGAAATGGTTCAGGTCGCGATACTTATAGCGCTTGCGGTAGCGCTCGGAGTGATTTTCAAAACAGAGATAACCGCGTTCGTGAACAAGACATTCCAGTCATTGAACGGATGACAACCAACAAAAAAGGGAGTGAGATCGTAGAAGCCGCAATTGTGCTCCCGGTGCTGATACTTTCGATCCTGAGTATGCTGATGCTGCTTATTTATGAGTTCAGCGCACTCACCGGGCAGATTGATATGCACAAAAAACTAACGAATGACGCGGTCGCGTCCAAGCGGACGTTTCATGTTTTGAGGGAAACGGAAAACGCTTCAAAGGACGTCAGCGGCATCATAAGCATAGTATTGAAAAAAGAGATAAAAGCGGTCTGCTATGAGATATGTGAGGCAAAAGCGATGCTTCTCGGAGAGGTGATATCGGATGGATAAGAAGGGATCTGTAACGGTTCTAGCAATGATGTTTTTCGTCTCGCTGGTATCCATGATGCTCATATTCATAGATGTTTCAAAAAAGACTGCGGTTGCAAGTGCTGCCGGTGAATTAACACATCTATGGTGCTCGTCCATCCTTGGGGAATATGACCGGGATCTCAAAGACAGGTATGACATATTCGGCTTCAGGGGAATGCCTCCCGAAGTGTGCGAGAAGATAGATGGACTTGCGGCAGACAGCTTTGATGGAAAAGACTACGTAGAATATGGCGGATCGTCCTGCGAACTCTACGCTTACAGCCTGGCGGCCACAGAAGCGTTTAAAAAGCAGGTAGTATACGTCGGCGGACTCTGCGCCGCGGGAAGCCTTTTGCCGGGCTCCGGCGGCGCGGGCTCCTCCGGGAGCGGGAATATGGAAAATGCTGAAATCACAGCAAGCGCCGTACTTGACTCCCTGCCGTCGGCAGGATCATCGGGCGGCATCTCGCTTGAGGGACTCAAGGAAGCTGTGAAGAATCTCGGATCTCTTAGTGATGTCATAAAACTTGGTACTGACAAATTCTTTGAAAACAAATATATATTCTCATATTTCAAGTCAAAAACGGACGATCACGGAGTAGGGGAAACGTGGTTCAGGAACGAGATCGAATACATAATATGCGGCAAAAAGTCCGACCAAGGAAATGAAAAAGGTGTCAAGACCAGGATAATCGCAATACGTGAAGTGATGAACATGCTTTACATCATGCAGGATCCAGAAATGGAAGAGATAACGCTCGCCGCGGCAGAAATACTGACACCGGGAGCCGCAGCGCCGGTAACTCAGAAACTGCTTGAAGCAGCCTGGGCGCTTGCCGAGAGCAATAACGATTATAAACTTCTGGTGAATGGCAAAAAAGTTCCAGCAATGAAGGATAAAGATTCATGGGCGATAGATCTGGAATCAATAGTCAAAGGCGGGTTGAATGTAAATGCCAGCGGACAGCACGGGACGGAGGCAGATGGAGGAATGCCGGAGATCCTTCCGGGAAGCGATGGGGAAAACGAACTGCCGGAGCTCAAAGAAGAAGTGGCGTATGTCGATCCGGGAAACGGGACAGGCGATACGTATGATGATTATCTTGCTTTCATGACGTATGTGATGGGTGAAGATATAAAGCTTCTCAGAATGATGGATCTGATACAGATAGACATAAGGTACACGAAAAACGGCGGCTTTCTTATCCAGGAGCACAACGCCGGGCTCTCGATGAAGATATCGGTGAACGGAGAAATATATGAAGCCGAAAAAGAATACATCAAGAGTTAAGCTTCTGCACCGGTCGGGGGGAAAACGCGGGAGCTACATTGTTGAGGCATCGGTCATAGTGCCGGCATTTCTCATAGCGTTTTTCATGCTGATAAGCCTGATACCGGTCATAGCTGCATGTGAAAACATCACGTACATTGCAGCGGAAGAAGTCAGGCTGGAAGACGCGAAATCAGCTTTCAGAGAGAATCGTGCGGCGCTTCCCGTTGCTTTGAATGTAAGAGCGCGGGCGGGCAACAAAGATTTGTCGGGTTTCTATACCAGGGGCTATAAATACAGATACAGCGATCATGGTATGGATGATTTGATATCGATATCTTTCCGTGCCGTATTCAAGGAGAAAAACCCGCTCGGCCTTTACAGCCGCGTGACGTTCGACGGGACAGTGACGGGAAGGGCCTTCACGGGTAAAAAAACGGATTCTGAGCCGGATAGAACGATGTCAGGGGATAATGACCGGATGGTGTATATTTTTCCCGACTGGGGCAAAAAATATCACAAAGCCAACTGTACTCATGTTAAGGCCAACTGCAGACTCGTATATCTGACCGGGGATGTGAAAAGCAAATACCACGCATGTCCGAACTGCGGATCTGGCAGTGCGGCTGTTGGAAGCCCCGTTTTTATTTTCGAATCTGATGGAGAGGCATATCATTACAGGGCTTGTAAATCTGTCACAAGGTACTGTGTGCAGGTAAGAAAAAGCACAGCCGAGGCAAGCGGATATGGACCTTGCAGCAAGTGCGGAGGATGACGATGGAAAAAATAATAGAAGTAAGGTACGCTTCCGGGAGCATAAGGAATTACCAGAAAGACATTTTGTCTGCGGAACTCACAGAGCTTTTTCTTCCGGTGTCATGGATAGAGCATGCGGGAGGATCGACCGGTATGTACAACGCAGAAGGATACAGACCGGTGACAGAGATGTTCGGATTCGGGGTCAAGAGAAAAAACGGTTCTGACATTGCTTATTCATTGTCCGGATATGTGATTTCTGTTATCGGAGCTGCAATGGAGGCAGAGAACAGGTATCTTTTTCCGGAAGATTACGATATTTCTCCGGAACTGGTTTATGCGCGTGTCGATGCTGCATCTCTATACAGCGCAAAGCTCATATGGAAAAGCGCGTTGACGCATTCGCCGGAGAAGAATACGGCATGGCGTTTCAGCGAGGGACTCAAGTCACTTTTCGGGCTTCCGGCATGCAGGAATGCCGACGATCCCGATGGGTATATTGCCAGCATGGTCAGGATACTGTCGGAGGATCACCCGGGGCTGGCAGCTTTGTACAGCAGGATCGACGGGTTCCGGAAAAGCATACAGTTTTCACGAAATCACTGAAATCTTGACTTTGCATACTGATTTTATGCTTTTTGACACTTTCAGGTTGCGAACCTGAATTGTCCGTGAGATAGATAAGTCATGACAGATATTATCTTTAGGAGGGACAAGCAATGACAAGAGAATGGCAGCAGACAAGGAATAAAGATATCGTTATGCCAGACGCGGTTTATTATCAGACGCTTTGGGCGGTAAGAGACTTAAGGCGCATGGAAGGAAGACTCGCTATACTCAGGCAGGAGATAGAATCTGGCCCGGTGCGGGCGGCCGGAGTCGTGAGCGAAGGTAAAGGGAA
>CACXBN010000380.1 GCA_902765885.1 uncultured Ruminococcus sp.
AATATGAATCGGAGCAGTACGATCTGGAGCCGCAGGTGGAAAAGAGCAAGAAAGAACTTGAAACCTTCGACCAGAGGTCCGTTGACCTCCGCCTGCTTTTGAAAACTGTGAGAGAGCAGACCGACGTCAAGGAACTGACCCCCGCTCTTGTGAATTCGCTGATCGAGCGCATCGAAGTCCACAACAACGACAAGTACGATGGTCACTGTCACGTCAAGGTCGATATCTACTTTACCGTGGTCGGAATGATGAACGTTCCGGATGAGAAGGAGATTCAGGAAATGATGGAGGAAATGAAGAATAACCCGAAATCGTTGAACTCGTATCATAAACGCAAAAAGAAGAACGGTGTAACCTCGTTCTAACGGGATTACACCGTTCTTCTAAAAAACATCCTTATCACGGCCGGGCAAAAGTATTCCGGCTTTTTCTGATGACAACATGTCAGCTCTTTTTGTAAAGTTCTCCGGTAATCATATCGAAGATTGCATAGTCGTAAATTTTCTTGGATGAATTAACAAACTCAAGCACTATGTATCTGTTTTCGGCATTTGATGAGAGGAGACCGGGGATTCCTGCGGAAACATTGATCTGGCCTCTTGCGGAGTCATTTGCGGTAGCCCATGAAATCAGGAAATCGGTTTCAGGGAACTCAGCGGTTGTATTTGCGTAATAGTAGTAAACAGTACCTGATTCTTTAGGTGTGATCTGAATGAATGTTCCGACTATACTGTATGTGAAACCGTAGTTTGTTGGTGTGACTACAGGTGTCGGATCATCAGGTGTAACTTCGCTTACTTCGAGTTTTACTATAACCGGAGTAGAAAGTATGAGGCTTCCGTCAGTCTGTAAAACTGCTGCTGAGAGAACCACATAGTCAAATTCTTCATTGATTGCTGTTGTTACGGGTATCGATGAAGAAGAACGAGCGGTTACGGATATCATACCTGACATATCCTCGTCTGCAACCATATAGAAATTCCAGAATTCATCAACAGTCATACCGTTGTTGGGATTGTTTGCGAAGAACCAGTAAACTCTTCCGTCATTGGAGACTCTGAATGAAACTTCCGCACCCTCGTCCTTTTCACTGTATACGGGAAGTGTGACAAAACCGGAATCCGCGGGAGCAAGGTTGTTATCGAGTTTGAGAACATACGGATAGAATGTATGTCCTTCATCGGAAGTAAAGAGGAAAACTATATAAGGATAAGTGCGAGCGATTGTCGAATCATATGAAATGCTTGCAAGTCTCGTGCTTGTAACGGTTACAGTTCCTCTGAAGTTTCTTGTGACTTCGGAGAATTCCTTAACAAATCCTGCAACTGAAGGAACGGTAGCACTGTCAGTGTAATAATACTGGATGGTACCTGTTGTTGTGGGTCTGTAAGAGATTACTTTTTCAGAGTTTACATACGGATCGATTGAGAACCCGGTCGAATAGTCAACATAGAGTGCAACAGGGAAGAAGTAATCGCCGTGTGCATCTCTCAGGGCTATAATCGCATATGGATATGTAGCTGTGTTAATGTTGGTGTTGAATGTCACTTCGGATTCTACGTCTTTTTCTACGTCGACACTGCCTTTGTATGCTGCTCTTCTGTAATTTGTATAGAAGTCTGCAGGAGACGGAAGTTCTTCTTCAGCTGACAGGTAGAAGAGGACTGTTCCGGTTACTGACGGCTTGAATGTGAATTTGCCGGGAGCTGTGACGCGAGGATCTGTTGTGAATCCGTCATCGCCTGTTGCGACTACAACCGGTTTGTAGTACAGACCGTCGGGGTTCTGAACTATCATTGCGATATAAGGATAGTTGTTTGCGTATCTGAGGTTGATTTCGAGACTGTATGATCTTCTAGCTACTACTGCCTGGGTGCCTTTGAAAGCATTCTCCTTGTCAGCATAAGCCTGAAGGAATTCAGCCTGAGAGAGTGTGTTTCCGGAATCAGTATAGAACCAGTACAGTGTGCCGTTGGATTCTGTGCTGTAAACCAGATCATCATATTCTGCATCAAGAGCGGGATTTGTGAGGAATCCGTTACCTGTAAGAACAGTGTTGGAAATCACAACCGGTGCATATTTTGAAGGTCCGCTTACAAGCTGTAACACAGCATATTTATAATTGGAAACTTTGTTTGCAGCAAACAGTTCCTGTGAATACGGTTTAGCCGAAACAACAGTGAACGATGTTGCATTAGCTGAATTCTTATAAATCGTTTCATATTCTGCAGCTGTTGGTGTAACAGATGAGTTTGTGAAGTACACATACATTGTTCCGCCATAATTGGATTCGAAATTGAGGTAGTAGTATGTGTCATCTGTGGTCATGTACGGAGCAGATGCAAATATTTCAGTAGTTGAACTGGAACCCGAATATGTAGTTGCTGCAAATACGGCTGTTAAGTTGTTGCCGATAAGATATGACTTCGGAACCATAGAGGAAACAAAGCCGGAAGCAGCGATAGTAGCATCTTCGATGGAACCGTTTCCTGTAACGGTTACGTTTTCAGCATGAACCTTAACGTTGAGTTTGTCAACTGAACCGTTCTGGAGAGCGATCGTGGTCGGGTTTTCAACGGTAAGATTATCTACCTTTGATTTGTTAAGGAATGTGAGTGTTCCTGTTCCCTCGAGAACGACTTCGCCTACGTCTGTTCCGTCAAGAACAACATTGGTTGCTCCTCTTACATAGAGTGTGCCATCGATTTTTGAATTGGAAATCGTTACGGTACCATTGCCAGCGCCTTCGCTGATTATATTTCTTCCATTAAGAGTTGCGTTGCTTATAAGAATATTTGATGCTGTTATAATACTGTTTTCTGCGTTGGCATCAGCATCACGTCCGGATTTACTTGCATCATAAATAGCACCGAATGCTCTGTAAATAACTGTAAGAGCCTCGGCTCTGGTCATTGTCTGCTTCGGCTTGAAGAGATATGTTCCGTTGTTCTGAGCATAACCGTTTATAACACCTGCATCAACTGCTTTGAGTACGTCTGATCTGTAGTATGACGATATTGTTTCATAGTCAGTAAATGTTCCTGCGAGAGATGCCGGGTTTCCTGAAAGGTTGAGGTATCTGACAAGGAGAGCAACGGCTTCTTCTCTGGGAATCTCTGCATTAGGGTTGCAGTAAGTGCCGTAGTTGATAAGGAAGCCCTGCGCGTTTGCCTTGCAGAAATAAGGATAGAACCAGTCGGATTCCTTGACATCGGTGAATCTGACAGGAGTTTCCTCGGTAAGTCCTGCTGTTTCTGTAAGAATCTTTATGTATTCGGCTCTTGTGATTGCCTTATCGGGTTTAAACTGGAATGTGCCATCCTGCTGTTTATAACCGTTTAAGACTTCTTTGTCTACAAGATAAGGAATCTGTCTACCTGTCCACGCCCAGTGAGCGGAGACATCAGTAAACGGAAGCTCTTCGGCTGCTACCGATGTTACTATGCCTATGGAGACAAGAGCAACAAGAAGTAAAGCCAGTATTTTCTTTGTTATGTTCATGTTTTCCTCCTAATAATATATGGAATATTATGAATGCTAACACGAGTATTATACTCATTTTTCCCTTATTTATCAAGTGAGAAATAGTGTGAGAGCATTTCAAAAGTGTTAATTTATTTTGAAAAAAGCGATTTATCATCGTTTTCTCTGTGTGTTAGGACGAACAGCCTGTTTTAAAAGTTCCTGCTATAGGAAAATGTCTGTGTTTTTGACTTTTTTTATGCTCTATATTGTTAATTAAGTTACACTATGGTAACATAAGGGAAGTAAAATGTTGATATCTCAGGTGCGAAATGAAAGAGTTTCAAAGATTTGACATGAAAAAACCGCCTGTAAGGACGAAGTGGTATCTGAGACCTCTCACTTATCTTCTAAGCCTTCCGGCAGTAATCAAGCACAAAACGATTATCACCAAAAATGGAACTGAAAGCCTAAAACCTCCTTATGTTCTTTTATGCAATCATAATGCATTTATGGATTTTAAGGTTGCAACAAAGGCAATATTTCCCGCGCGCGCCAATTACGTGGTTGCAATAGACGGATTTATAGGGCGCGAAAAACTGCTCAGGGACGTAGGATGCATATGCAAAAGAAAATTTACAAATGATCTTACTCTTATCAGGCAGCTTAAAAAAGTAATCCAGAACGGTGATGTTGCGGTCCTTTACCCTGAAGCAAGATACTCTCTGTGCGGTACAACCGCTGTTCTCCCATCTTCGCTGGGAAAATTCTGTAAAATGATGGATGTGCCGGTGGTTTCTCTCATATGCCACGGGCATCATGTCAACTCTCCCTTCTGGAACCTTCATGACCGGAAAGTAGCTCCTACGGAAGCAGAAATGACACTTCTTTTTTCGCGGGAAGATCTGAAGAAGTATTCGGACGATGAGATTAATTCAAAAATAGTGGACTCATTCCAGTATGATGACTACGCATGGCAAAAAGAGCGTGGAATCAGGATTAAATATAATAAAAGAGCTGAAGGACTTCACAGTGTTCTCTATCAGTGCCCGCATTGCGGTAAAGAATATGATATGAGATCCGAAGGAGCAAAGCTGATTTGCGGTGCATGCGGTAAATCCTGGAGCCTTACGGAACTCGGAGAGCTGTGCGCCGATTACGGTGAAACCGAATTTTCACATATCCCGGACTGGTATGAATGGGAAAGAGCAAATGTCCGGAAAGAGGTCAGAGAAGGCACCTATTCGTCCGGAAAGCTCAAAGTGAAAGTTCAGTCATTGCCAAACGCCAAAAGATTTATATGTCTCGGAGAGGGAACTCTGGTTCATGATATGAACGGGTTTGCTGTCAGGGTAACTGATAAAGACGGTGATGAACATGAAATGATTAAAACACCGGCCAGTTTGTATTCATGTCATATTGAGTACAATTATTTGGGAAAACACGGAGATTGTGTTGATCTGAACACGCTTGAAGATACGTGGTATGTATATCCTTATGGAAATGATTTTTCTGTAACGAAAATGGCTTTGGCAACAGAAGAATTATATTATCTTCATAGAGAATTGATAGGAAGGCCATGTAAACCCGGATTGGCATAATTTTCCTAATAATTGCCGGTCAATACACTTTCGATAAAAAACAAAAACAAAAAAGCATTAACTACATTAATTTTTCACTTGACATAACAAGTTGATTTGAGGTATAATACGCGGTGTCGTGAGAAAATCACGACTACGCAGGGTTATCGAAGCGGTCATAACGAGGCGGTCTTGAAAACCGTTTGGGGGTAACCCCACGTGGGTTCGAATCCCACACCCTGCGTCAGAAAAAAGCACTTGCGAAAGCAAGTGCTTTTTTCAACGATGTGTTCCGCTTTGCGGAACTGATGTTTGGCTTCGTCAAGTGATGTGCCCTTCGGGCGTGATGTGTGCCTTCGGCACGTGAGCGGAACACGTCGCATCACTTTCCGCTTCAGCGGCAATCATCACTACGGCGATAGCCGTAACATCACTTGCCCGTCAGGGCAAACTTCACTTTTGCATTTTCGTTCATTTAAGACGCAAACCATCCCGTAAACTCCGAAAACAGGTTTGTTAGCCCGTTTATCCCGTTTTGCATATTCGTTCGGTAAGCACAGAAATCCGGGTTTTTCAACTCGGATCTTTCTTTATCTAAAAAGCTCGAAAACCTTGTATTTATAATGGTTTTCGGGCTTTTCTTCTTTTTTTGCAAAAACAATTTAAAATCGTTAAACATTGTCTCCTGTCCGGTTTGTACAGGAAAGAACGATATAGAAAATGGTGTTTTTCAAACTCTTGATAAACAAAATCCGAAAACAACAGTTGCAAAAGAAAAACACAAAAGACCTTGACAACCCCTATTAAATAGGGCATAATAGTGTTGAAGCAAAAAAAGAGTTATACAAATGACAAGAACATTCGTTGAGCTGCCCATTTTCAGAGCAAGATGGAAAGAAATAGGATTGAACGACAAGGATTTGATGAGACTTCAGGAAGAACTGCTTGCCGATCCGAAAGTCGGAGCCGTCATTAGAGGCACGGGCGGAGTGAGAAAAATGCGGTTTGCATTTCAGCATCGGGGAAAGAGCGGAAGCATTCGCGTAATATACGTCGATTTTGAAGTATACGAGAAGATATTCCTGATCACAGCATATACTAAAGATGAAAAAGACAACTTGAGCGATTCTGAAAAGGCTGAGATAAAACAGCTCATCAAGGTTCTTGAACAACAGCTTAAGGAGAATTAAAGAAGGAGGAGATATTGTGAGTGTGTTTGGAGATATTAAAACCGGATTGGAACAGGCGATCGATTATGAAAAAGGCAAATTAAAAGCAAAAACAATCACGCTGACAATTCAGCCTGTCGACTCCTTTACATCGGAGGAGATCAAGAAGATCCGTCATGATACGGGAATGACTCAGGTGCTTTTTGCAAAGTTCGTCGGCGTTTCCGTAAAAACCGTTGAAGCGTGGGAAGCAGGAAGAAATCATCCCGACGGCGCAGCCTGCAGAATCCTGGCTATGACCCAAAACGATCCTTCATTTCCGGTCAAGTCCGGTATAGTGAGTACAACAAGTTCATAATTAAACAACAAAC
>CACXBN010000381.1 GCA_902765885.1 uncultured Ruminococcus sp.
GGATCCGGGATGATGGCAGTATTTGCGGGATAAAAGATCCGGAAAAAGCCTGTCTGGATATAGAAAACAGGATCAATGACAGCATTTCACCAAAACCCGACTATTCGCTCCGGATCAGCCCAAAGCACGACACCATTGAACTGTTGGTTTCCGAAGGGGTACACAAGCCCTATCTGTACAAAGGAAAAGCCTATAAAAGAAACGATACCGCGACAATCGAGGTGGATCAGATCGAACTGAAGAGGCTGATCCTTGCCGGAAGCAATCTGTATTTTGAAGATCTGCCATCAGAGCTCGAAGAGGCATCTTTTAAGATCCTGGAAGAAAAGCTGATTGAAAGGCTCGGTATTACGGCTCTGACTACTGATATGCTGCGGACCTTTGGCTTTTACACAAGAGACGGAAAGCTGAATATAGCAGGTGCGCTGTTTTCGGATCGCAATCATTTCTACGGGATCGATCTTGTCCGTTTCGGCAGGACCATCAACGAGATACAGGAACGCATGACTGTATCGGGCGTTTCTGTTCTGAAGCAGTATGACGAGGCTGTGGAGATGTTCAGGCGCTATTATCAGTACGAGAAGATCGAAGGCTTCGAACGAGTCGCTGTAGAACTGATACCGGAAGAGGCTTTTCGCGAAGCAATTGCCAATGCGCTGGTGCACCGGCAGTGGGACATGCGTTCGCATATCCGGATCTCGATGTATGCCGACAGGATCGAGATCGCGTCTCCCGGCGGGCTGCCGACTGATGTGACGGAAGATGAATATTTGAATGGCAATCTATCGTATCTGAGGAACCCGGTCATCGGAAATCTGTTCTTCAGAATGCATTACATCGAGATGTTTGGGACCGGGATCAGGAGGATCAAAGAAAGCTACAGGGAGAGCGCGAGAAAACCGCAGTTTCACATCACGGAGAATTCCATAACGATCCTGCTGCCGGTCCGGACGCAAAGCTATGGCCTGAGTGCCGACGGCCAAAAGGTCATGGATCTGTTTGCCTTCGGGAACCTGCTCTCCGGACAGGAGATCGCAGTTAAGCTCGGCTGGAAAAAAGACAAGACGATCAGAGAGATCAACAAACTCAAAGCGCTCGGGTATCTGCAGGTTTTCGGCAGGGGAAGAGGAACAAAATATACCAAAGCATAAAGACTGCTTCCGAAATCGCGGCAGTTCTCACTTGCAAGGGAGCAAAAAAGGCTTACGATCGAAGTGGAAGAATCATTCCGCGGCAAACAGGTTCTGTTTGTTTGATTTATAATAGAGGTATCAGTGTCAGGTGAAGCGTCATTCGAATCAAGGCAGAGAAGAGGAGGGAACGATCATGCTGCATATGATCAAGGGCTGCACGGTTCCGTTTCCGGAGCAGCTGTTCGAAGGATACGAAATAAACGGAAATCGGATCATTGCAAATGTTGATGCAGATAAAATCGAGAATATCTTTCGCCGATATATAGCGATGCACGGTGAAGAGGAAGGCTTTTTCTTTCTGGAGCTTCCGGCCAGGCAAGATGAGGAGGAGAAACTGAACGAAGATGTATTTAAAAAGCATAAGCATGTATACTATATTGATGCACTGTCAGCTTTTCAGGCTCTGCAGATCCTGAGCCGCTCCGGAGAACTGCTGATCCATGACGGCCTCAGTTATTTTGGATTTGGATATCCCGAAAAGCGGGATGAGATCATGCTCGGAAAATACAACGTGATCACGATCGACGCGCCTGAGATCGGATCGTATGCAGATTGCTTCGAAAAAGAAGGGATCCGGCGGGTCGATCAGCTGAAAACAGCCTGGGATACGTTTTCGCAGGATCATCCGGGGATGGCGGAAAGAATCACAGTGAACGGAAAAACGGCCTATGACCTGTTAGAGGAGTATAAAGCCTGGGGGATCTATAAGGCGGAGACCAGAGAGGATTGAGTGCGGCTCACAGGGAGAAGAGGGCAAGGCGGCATTATTCCGAAAAAGGCAAATGATCATTTTTGTCGGACGATGCGAAACTTGCTCTTAGTGAGTGCGCGCTTTTTCCTGATCTTTTTTCGGTTTTGCTTTTATCCCGTGGGCGTGTTTTTCACCATGGATCCATACTCGAGTTCATACACACAGTATCGTGGACCATGTGTCCTGAAAGACAGGTTTTGTTCTGCGCCTTGCCCCGCGCTGCTCCTCATGGTACCCCTGGGGGTCACCGTTCACCTGTTTATCCTCCTGGCAACCATTTTGGATTTTCAGACAGCTGCTCTCCTCTTTTAACGGAAAAAACGGACAAATCAACAGAACTTCATGTTGTAAAAACGGACGATTTGTGCTATGCTGTCCTCAGCATTTCATGTGGAGGAGCCATATGATCAAAAGAAAAATCGAAAACCGCATCCGCGAGTTTTATAAAAAGGACAAAAAGGCTCTGCTGATCACCGGTGCACGTCAGGTCGGCAAGACCTACATCATCCGGGAAGTTGGCAAAGCTGATTTTGAATCTTTCATTGAAATCAACTTTCTGGAAAATCGCACGGCACGATCGCTGTTTGAAAACGCAAAAAGCAGCGCAGATCTCTTGCTTCGTATTTCTGCGCTCACAGATCAGCCTTTGATCCCCGGTAAGACGCTGATCTTTTTTGATGAAGTACAGGAGTGCAAAGAGCTCGTTACTGCCATCAAATTCCTCGTGGACGAGGGCAGCTATCGGTACGTTCTCAGCGGTTCCCTTCTCGGCGTTGATCTGAAAGATATTCGATCTGCGCCTGTTGGATACATGGATGTGTTCGAAATGTTCCCGCTGGACTTTGAAGAGTTTTCCATGGCCAACGGCGTGTCCCAGCGTGTGATCGACAGCCTGCGGAAAGCATATGAAACGCGGACGCCTGTTGACGCTATCGTGCATGAAAAAATGATGGATCTTTTCCGGTTGTACTTGATCGTCGGTGGGATGCCATCCGTTGTTGCGCGCTATCTTGCTACCAACAATCTTCAGGAGGTCGCCCTGGAGCAACGTGCGATCCTGGCGTTGTACCGGCAGGATATTTCCAAGTATGATCCGAAAAACAAGCTGTATCTGGAAGATATTTTTACGCTGATTCCCAGCGAACTGAACAGCAAAAACAAGCGCTTTATCCTGAAGAATTTGAATGAGAATTTTAAATTCTCCCGTTATCAGAACAGCTTTCTTTGGCTGAAAAATGCAGGCGTTGCGCTGCCAACCTTCTGTGTAACGGAGCCTACTGTTCCGCTGATGCTCAACAAGAGCGCCAATCTTTTTAAACTCTTCCTCTCCGATGTCGGCCTGCTGGCCTCCATGTACATGGACGGAATTCAGCTCAAGCTGCTGAATCGGGAGAAGGATATCAACTTTGGGTCCGTATATGAAAATGCAGCCGCGCAGGAGTTAAAGGCGCAC
>CACXBN010000382.1 GCA_902765885.1 uncultured Ruminococcus sp.
CTTTCTACATGAAGAATTACAACTGACTGTAAATAAGCATAAAACCATAAAAACTGACAATATTACATTAATCTTTTTTTTCATTATTCATCCTAAACACATTATTATTGTAATTTGAAACTTATCTGGATAGCAATAAATATAATAATACAATGTCAGCTTGATATAGATGACTAATATCGAGAAATATTTAAACAGATATTCATTTTTCTGTATCGTTAGTGTTATTGTAGTGGCGGTATCAAGATTCATTTGTTACACCAGGGGGAGGAGTGTACCTTATGACTGCAGATGAACAGAAACAACGTTATTTACAATGGTTCCCACATAGCAAAATTGTTGAACAAGATTCAAAATTATTAATAACCTTAAACATTAAAAAATTTGTGGCTGTAAAGATAATAGAGATTGAAGATAATAATCATTATCGGGTAATGACGTGTCTAAATGTACGCCGTCCAAGCGGTTTAGAAACATTTGGGAATTCTACATCGAATTACACCAGTATTGAAGAAATAGCAGAACATATAAATGATTTTTTGGATTTTTATTGCTACGATGAAAATTTGAAATTGAAGAAATGGGAAGATTTACCAGTGAATTTCGAATGGAATAAAGATGAAGTGATACAGCTGATCAACAAATCTATTCAGTTATACGAAAGATATGCAAAACAGAGCCCTGCAAAATGAAATTGCTATTGCAAACAAATACATTTGTGCATTCATATAATTCATGCTTGGAAATAGTTCAAACTGATGATTCGGAAGTGTGATATAATAATATAGACAGAAGCTACTCGGCTAACAATGATCCTTCGGCTATGTGAAGAGCAGGTGTTGGGGAGTGATACCGGGGGCGGAGCTTAATTTGGCTCGTAATGCAAAAAAAGGAGCGCTCTATGTCACGGGATTTTCCTGTGCAGAGCGCTCTTTGTTTGTTGCAGGGAAATCCCCTCATAAGAGAAAGGAGATCCCTATGTTACCAGTACAAATCAGCCCAGAGAAAGATGAATTAGCACCCACCTTTTATTTAAGATTAGCTTATGCAAATGGGTTTAGCAGCGTGAATGATTTTTTACAATGCTTATATCCAACGGGCAATACAATTACACGCAACGCACTTTCCTTGAACAGATATCATCCTGCTTTAGAAAACTTAATTGATATCAAGTGTTTGGATTTTACGAATCAGCTTACGATGTTTCCTTTTCTGTATCCGTTTTTACAGCCACATTTGATCGTGTCATATACTGCTTTAATTAACGGTTATCCTGAACGTTTCAGGCTGTCAAATTCGGTTATTCAAAGCAGAATTCTGGCTTGCCCACAATGTTTAAAAGAAAAAAAACTTCTCAGAAGGTACCACTATCTTCCTGGAGTTGATATGTGCCCCATTCATAAGATACCGCTCTTAGACTTCGGGCCGATGCGTGAAATCGAATCTATTGACCTTACTGAAGAAACTGGAGCGCCTATCGAAGTAAAGAATGGAATTGACTACTCTGAATGGCTATATCATTATTATTTGCACCCGTTTCAAATTAATAGGAAGGATATTGAAGACTGGTTAAATAATCCGGACGTCAAAAACAACAGTCCGAATTACTATAGAGATATTTCTGTGACAAGTGTTGATTTGCTGCTCCCATATACATTTAAAAAAATGATGAAGCTGTTCTCCTCATACGACGATGCCCAGCGGTATTTTAGTGAAGCATATCCATGGAAGCCAAAGATTGGAAGTGAATATCAGTTCATTGAAGGCGGCAGGTGTTTGTTTTCAGTGAAGCATCATTGTACAAATGAGTTTGTTGTAAATGAAGAGACGCTGAGTCATGGCCTTTTATGTCCAATTTGTGATGCAAAACTTAGCACGGAAAAACGTGTATCACAGATACTAAAAACCAGACATAGTGGATATAGCTTGGTAGAGGGCGGACAGCTCACAAGTTCAAAAGTGTTGCTGCGTCACGATAACTGCGGCGCAAAACGTTATCAAAATGTTGATCATATTTTGGTTGATATTCCTTGCAATTGTGAATTTGAGGGAAAATCAAAAAAACCAATTTCCGTGAAAAAGCTTCCCCCTTTCCAAATCATGAGATATCCAGTTCCAAAACATAATTTTCTGACTTTGAAACATACAGCGTGCGGGAATGTATTCTCGATGCGGCCACACCCACAGTATAGTTGTCCATTTTGCGACAGCACTTACGTTGGAATGGTATACAGGGCGATAATCGAACATTTTGATATCGGTGAGTTTACACTTCAGGAACTGGCAAATGTCTTAGAGTTACCAGTTCATCAGATCAAACATGCTCTGACAGTATTAACGGATAAAGGGCATTTACGTACAAGGGGGATTCATTATGCGATACAAAACTGACAAGACAAGAGCACGCGAAAAGCGTGGTACTGGAACTGGTGTTGAGTATAAACCTTGGATACGGACAGGTGAATTTGGTAGCCTTGGAACGACAGCGACTCCAATCGATTGGATAACTGGGAGACAGGTGCACCTGTTATCACAGTCCGAGCAACTCGCATGGTACATTTTGCGATTTGACGAGGAAAACATCGATATACGGGAACAGTTTGACTTGGATTTGACGAAGACAATTGCGCTTAGTGAACAATTAGGAATACAGCATCCACGCAGTCCCAAAACAAAAGATCCCATCGTTATGACGACTGATTTATTGGTTACAAGAAGCACGGGCAAACTTATAGCGTTTTCTGTCAAAGACCAAATACCAGACCCTAAATCTAAAAAAAAGAAAGATCGAAGAGTGATCGAAAAACTTAACTTGGAGAAAGCATACTGGGACAGTGAAGGAGTTGAGTATTTCATTATAATTGGTCGGCATTTAAACAGAGTATATACGAAAGAAGAGCTCATGCTGAACAATGTGACTGCAAAGTACAGTCGTGCAGCAGTACCATCAGATTGGGGGAACATTTGTATTGAAGCTCTGCCAAGGGTTTCGTTCGAGATGAAAGACGTTATCGGCAAGTATACAAAGAGCCTTCCGATCTATACACCTGATGAAGCAAAGAGTGATCCGGCCTTGAGATTGGGCCTTGTGAACCAGCTGAAAAGAGATTTTCGGGTGACTCTTCCATTTTCACGTGAACTTGAAATTGAGTTTAATACTGCATTGATCGAAAGTTACCGGAATCGTGAATTTTATATAACCACTTCAAAAAAGGATACTATGAGACTTTACGGTGATGTGGCGGATAGTGCTGTAACCGGTTTTGCACTAATTGGAATGTCTGGCTGTGGAAAGTCTTCTGCATTGAAAAATCTTTTATCTCAGTATCCGCAGGTAATTACACATAACGTTAATACTAATGGGATTATCTCATTTACACAGATTGTATACATCGCAGTGTGTTGTCCGACGAATTCGAACTTGAGCGTTCTTTTTGTCGAAATCGGAAAAGCAATCGATCGTGCCCTTGGCCTCGATAATGTATATGAGGCTTATGTTAGAAAGCAGAGAACACTTGGCGCAAAAATGGATGTTATTTGCAACCTGATTGAGACCTTTGGAATCGGAGCCATCATTTTGGATGAGATTCAGCTGTTGGATTTTTCGGCTAACAGAGAAAGCAGTTTCGAATCATTCCTTACTATTACTAACAGAACAAAAGTGGCACTTTGTGTGGTCGGAACTGAAGATGCATATAAAAAAATCTTTTCCTCTCATAGAACAGCTCGCCGCTTGGGTAAAATAATTGATGCATCCTTGTACTGTAAAAGCAAAAAATTCTTCATGCATTTCTTTAAAGCATTAACTCGCTATCAGTGGCTCGATGAACACGTTGATTTCGATTCTGAAACTGTAGAAGCATTTTGGCAGAACACACATGGACTCGCATATATGGTGATTAATTTGTACATTGGATTACATAAAGAGTATTTATCATCTTTTAATCCTCCTGAGATCAATGCGGCTTTTGTGCATAAGGTTGCTGCAAAGGTCTTCCCCGATAAGATTAGAAAGATTATTCATTCAATGTTTGTAGAGGACAAAAATGACGGTCTTTCTAAAGCGTTGACTAAACTTGCAGACAAGGATGTAACCTCTAAAATACAGGATGAGTACAAAGAGCAGAAAGCGGTATTGCAGTCAATTGTCCTGGATGAAGATGCAAACGAACGCGAAGCACTGATTCTGCGTATCATTTCACATATACATGAGAAGTCATCCGAAATTCCGGAGGAACGTATCCGCGAAGCTTGTGAAAGTATAATAAAAGATAGTCCGGTGAATGAGGTGGATCAGTTGTCATTGTTAATTGACGTGTATTCAGCTGTCACTACTTCCAGAAAAAAGACGATACAGAAAAAGAAAAACAAAAATACAAATCCATTATCAACGGAAGAAATGTTCTCTCAGCTCGAAAGTCACATTCTGTAAAACTCTTATTGTAAAAAGTCCCAGGCCACTAATTCTTAATGAATTTAGTTGTCTTAGGGACTTTTTCTTTTTCGAATAAATGTGTTCCTCATAGGACAAACCGATGTATTGCTCCTTTATAATGATTATGAAATAGCAAATAGCTAAAATGTGATTGCAATTTGCTCATAAGGAAAATAGGAGTCTCATATGCCATATTCATTACTGGCTCATTTATTCCCTCGAATCAGAGGGTCTCAAGAGGATGTTGCAACATACTCTCTTGCCTATGTACTCGAACAATCAAGCGCTTTGAATGAATCGTTCACACGGCTCGTTTCAAAGAAGCTGCATATTTCGCTTGGAAGTATGTTGTCATACAATTGTCAGGATGCTGATTCAGAGTTCGGAAGACCAGATATTGCCGGATACAAAGACGGAGTTTTGTCTTTGTTGTGTGAGGCAAAGTTTTTTGCCGGACTCACTTCAAATCAGCCCGTATCCTACCTGAACAGATTGTCTGGAACGGAAAACAGCGGTGTAATATTCATTTGCCCTAGGGAGCGTGTCATTTCTCTATGGGACAAGGTTATCACTCTTGCAGAAGAAGCCGGTCTTTCAGGAGAAAAAATTGCTGACGATTGCCTGGATTATTCTGGGACCCGAATGTCTATAATTTCCTGGAGTGAGATACTTTCAGAACTGCTTCCAACCGCTACAGAGAGACATCCTGAAATGCTTGGTGATTTAAGACAACTTGAAGGATTTTGCAGCAAGATCGAGAGCGAAGCCTTCATCCCGTTTAATGACGATGATTTCAGTGTTCAGGCCGCAACGAGCATGGATCGGTATTATCAGGTTGTTGATGAAGTTATTTCAATTCTGAAATCTCACAAAGAACTATCGCCGGATACAAAAGGGCTTAGAAATTCACCAAGGTGGCAAGGATACTCAAGTTATATAAGGTTGAATGGAAAAGGAGTTTCTGTTGACTTCTTAAGACAACTTTGGAAAGCTCCTACTTCGATTATCACACCCTTTTGGTTTAAAATCTGGGATGTTGAAAACAAAAAATGGGTTAATAGTGATCAGTTGAGACGATATCTTGCTACAATTGACAGCAAGTATCTGGAAGTTCTTAACGGATCAACGTATATAGCGCTAGTGCCAAAAGCTTATTTGCCGCTTGAGGATCTTGCTGATGATCTGGCTAATCAGATATTGTCTTATTTGAACAATTATATCTATTTTACAGATTAACATTCATTCTGTTCCTTTTCGGTTAAGCAAATTGCATTATTACGAAGGAGTTCTCTGTTTTCACATATTCGAGCAGCAGTATTCTGATGAAACAAAAAAGTCCAAGGCCTTTATTTCTTAATGAGTCTAGTAGCCATTGGACCTTTTTCTTTTTCACAACAGGATTATTTTCGTTTGTTCAATAGTGTTTTGTTTCAATTAGAATTGTAAGTTTTTCTGATTTAACAATATGAAAATGCGATTTGTTTCAATTAGAATTGTAGGTGTATCCGTACAACAATCTCAAAATTAGCGGATAATTCAGAATTTCTGTTTTAGATAGAATTTGTCTTTATCAAAATCTTTAAGATGATGTTTCGTGCAAATTCTAAACCGAATAGTGACAACTCTAAGCCGAACAAAATTAATTTGTAGTTACAATTCTAAAGCGAACAAATTTCTCAAGCCAGACGCCACTTTAATTGGATGCTTCAATGAGAATGAGCAACAGTATGACTGGGAAACAACCAAGGATGAATCTGGTCGAACAAAAGTACATATTATAAAACCATCACTACGCCAGTTTTATTATTATGCTAAAAAGCATCTTACCTCAGAAGAGCGAATAATGGCTAATACTACGGAAAGAGATTTTCGAAACAATAAAAGAATTCTCGTCTCAGATAACCTTTCAGGAGTATACGGTCCTGGTGATCTTTTCGAAACGGACGAGCAGGAGTTTGGTGTACGAATAGTTTCTGAAGAAGATCGATCAATAGAAATCGGACGCCCGATTTTGTATCTGATGATAGATGTTTATAGCAGAAAGATTATGGGTTTTTCTGTAGGCTTCGTGAATAACGGAATTAACGGAGCTAAGAACTGCCTGCTGAGTCTTTCTGATGATAAGGTTGCACTATGTCAAAAATATGGTATCACCATTAAACCAGAGCTGTGGTCATCGGGCTATTTGCCAGCCAGACTGAGGACGGATTATGGTGCAGAATACTTATCTAAGGAAATGGCAAGGGTATGTGCCGAACTGGGGATTAATCATGAGTTGGTTCCCCCTGCTACGGGCAGCTTGAAAGGGTTGGTTGAAGGTACTTTCCATTCGTCCTCTGCACCAACTAAGTTCCTCTATACAAAGCATGGCGGCATAACCGGAAGAAAAGAGGACGATCCAAGCAAAGACGCAATTCTGACAATGAATGAATTTGAAGAGATTATCATTCGGACAATTGTTATGCACAATAATCTATACTGGGACAATTATCCGATTGATATCTGTGTGCTGGATATGCCAATCTTGGATACCCGGCAAGGTAAGGATTTGATGGGTACTTTTGTGGCGGACCTTGTGCTGCAGGTATTATCTTTCGGTGCCCAGAATGAACGGGAAAATATCCGGAAAAGGCAGGAACAAGGCATTGCCGCCGCCAGACAACGAGGTGTACATCTGGGCAGGCTTGTGATAGCTGCACCGGATAACTTTGGAGAAATGGTAAAGAAATGGGAAAAGAGGCAATTGTCTTTGGGGCAGATTCTCAAAGAATGCAATATGTCGGAAGCTACATTTTACAGACGTCTTCGTGAATTAAGACTATTGAGCAATAAGAAGTGAATAAGAAAAGACATGGTCCTACGTTTGCCCATACACCCCGCAACAGACCGCCGGGAGGCCATGTCTTTACAATAACAGTATTATATGATATGAGAGGGACAAGATTTGAATTTCTTTTTCTGTCTTCCATAAAAGTGAAATGATCATGATCATACGCACCACAGACATCGCAGTGCCATTTGCGAACAGAAACAGCGAGGACAAGTTTAAAGCCGTC
>CACXBN010000383.1 GCA_902765885.1 uncultured Ruminococcus sp.
GAAGGACTAAACGATCGATCAGAAAATGCTTCTGAAAGGAGCTATATCAAGTAACAACAATCCTCAAGGACATGATGATGCCGGACATCCCGACAATGAAGTCACTCAAGACGGGAAGCGAGGAAAATAAGGCATCTGCGAGCTCTGAGGACAAAACTTACGACCAACTTACGACCGTTTCTGCAGAACCTGCTGAGAAGATTGACTTCTCCAACGTCGAGATTGAGCCGTTATTTAAGGACATGGTCGATTTCGAGACGTTCAGTAAGTCAGATTTCAGAGCAGTCAAGGTCAAGGATTGCGTCGCTGTTCCGAAGAGCAAAAAGCTTCTGCAGTTCACTCTGGATGATGGCTCAGGCACGGACCGCACCATTCTTTCCGGTATTCACGCTTACTATGAGCCGGAGGAACTGATCGGAAAGACCTGCATTGCTATCACCAATCTTCCGCCGAGGGCGATGATGGGTATTGAGTCCTGCGGTATGCTGATCAGCGCTGTTCATCAAGAGAATGGCGAAGAGAAGCTTCACCTGCTGATGGTCGACCCGCATATCCCGGCCGGAGCAAAGATGTATTAAGAATTTTTTTATAACAAAACATGGAGCGCTCTAAGAGGACCATCACAGAACGGTGGTCCTCTATTCTTATATTCGAGAAATTGCAGTTCTCAAATCACAATTGAAAAATCAGAAATTTTCTGGTATAGTGTTCACTGAAGCTGTATGACTTTTTGTATTGATTTCGCGTATGGGGAAACGATTATGTCAAAGGTTAGTTATGATAAGCTTTGGAAAATTCTTGAAGATAGACAGATGATGAAAACAGAGCTTATTCGGGAAGCTAAAATCAGTTCCAATGCAATGGCTAAACTGGGAAGAAATGAAGATGTGCGGGTGAATATTCTCGTCAAGATTTGCGACTATTTTCACTGTACGATAGACGATATCATGGACATTATTCCCGGTGAGGAATAAATTCGATTATTCTTCGAGCTTTTTTTATAGCGTATCACTTCCGATAATCTTTTATTATTGGAAGCAGTCAGGAGGTTGCTTATGAGTACAATCCTTCCTAAGAAGCAAATGACCGAGGAGGATATCAAACTGAATTATATCACGCCGGCGCTGCTCTCTCGTGGATGGCAGAATAAAATTACGATGGAGACGAAGGTTCAGTTCACGGACGGAAAAATCAACCTTCGTGGAAACCTGATTGCCCGTGAGACGCCGAAAAAGGCTGATTATATCCTTTATATCGAGCGCAACTATCCAATAGCCATTGTTGAGGCGAAGGACAATAATCACTCTGTTTCTTTCGGCTTACAGCAGGCTATGACCTATGCAAAAATGCTGGATGTGCCCTTTGCGTATAGCTCAAACGGTGATGCGTTTTATGAACATGATTTTTTGACTGGGCAGGAAAAACAGATTCCTCTTGATCAGTTTCCAACATATGATGAGCTTATTGCCAGATATAAAGCGGAAGCAAACGCCGGGGCCGGCATTACGGATGAAGAATTCGCAATTATCAAGCAGCCGTATTATACAAGCCAGTCTACGTATCCTCCGAGATATTATCAGCGTGTTGCTATTAACCGTACTGTCGATGCGATTGCAAAGGGGCAAGAGCGATTGCTGCTTGTTATGGCTACAGGCACCGGAAAGACTTACACTGCATTTCAGATTGTGTACAGACTTCTTAAAGCAGGACTCAAGAAAAAGATTCTTTACCTGGCGGATCGTAATATCCTTGTAGACCAGTCTATTCAGCAGGACTTTGCACCGCTTGAGAAAACAATCCATAAAATCAACTTTGCCAAGGATGACCCTTCAACTATTACATCCCATGAAGTTTATTTCTCTCTCTATCAGCAGCTGACAGGTGGAGAGGATGATGAGAATACAGAGGCGGAGGATGAAACGGTTTCTAAGCTGGCTGCGCTCTTTCAGCCGAACTTCTTTGACTTGGTCATCGTAGATGAGTGTCATCGTGGTTCTGCAAAAAAAGATAGCAACTGGAGAAAAATACTGAATTACTTCTCATCGGCAACTCAGCTTGGCATGACAGCGACGCCGAAAGAGACAAAGTATATCTCTAATATCGATTATTTCGGTGAGCCGATTTATACATATAGTCTCCGTGAGGGGATTGAAGATGGCTTCCTGGCGCCTTTCCGTGTGATCAATATCACTACCGATATTGGAGATGGCTGGCGTCCATATGCTGGCCAACGGGATATCTACGGCAATGTGATTGAAGATCGGATTTATAATAACAGCGATTACGACTATAACATCATTCTTGAAGACCGTATCAATCAGGTTGCACAGGAAATAACGAACTATCTAAAAGCGACTGACCGCATGGCAAAGACCATCGTTTTCTGTGCGACTGAAGATCATGCTGAGAGGATGCGTATAGCTCTGTCAAACCTGAACGCCGATATGGTGAAGCAGAATCCGGACTATGTTGTGCGAATTACCGGAAGTGATACCTATGGCAAAAGTAAGCTGGACTATTTCATCTCAGTCTCTGCTAAATATCCGGTGATTGCTACCACTTCCAAGTTGCTTTCCACTGGCGCTGACTGCAAGATGACAAAGCTTATTGTTTTGGATCAGATGATCAATTCCATGACAGAGTTTAAGCAGATTATCGGACGCGGGACCAGACTGCGTGAAAAAGAAGGAAAAACTCATTTTACAGTCATGGATTTCAGAGGCGTATCGAGACTGTTTGCTGACCCGGATTGGGATGGTCCCATTGAACCCGACCCGGATTATGACCCGAACCGGCCTCCGAAAAAACCAACTGATCCTCCGGTGATTCCTCCCGGTCCGATCGACCCTCCTCCACTGCAGCCAAAACCCTACGTGGATGCGGACGGATGTGAGGTTCATATTATCAATAAAACGGTATCGGTATATGACGCAAACGGAAAACTTTTACGACAGGAAAGCATTATAGACTATACCAAGACGAACATACGTGGCGAATATGCTTCCCTGGATCGGTTCATTGCCTATTGGAAAGGAATACAGAAAAAGGCGGCGGTTAGCTCCTTGCTGCGCGAGAGAGGAATCGATCTACAGGCATTGAAAGAGGATCAGAATATGGCAGATGTTGATGATTTCGATTTCATATGCCATGTGGCCTATGATAAAAAGCCGCTCACGAGACGTGAACGTGCCAACAATGTCAAGAAAAGAGATTTTCTGAGCAAGTACAACGGCGTGGCCCGTGAGATACTTGAGGCCTTGCTTGACAAGTATATGAACCTCGGAATCTATGAAATTGAAAAGGCTGAGATACTGAAACTTGACCCGTTCCTGAAATATGGGAAGCCTGCAAAAATCTCCTCTTTCTTTGGAGGGAAGGACGGTTATATGAAGGCAGTGAAGGAATTGGAAGACGCAATTTATATGGATGAGGCGGTATAAAGATGAAAGGCTCTGAAGCTAAACTGCTTGAATACATGGAAGGCGCAAAGAAGCGGTTTGTCATTCCTGTATATCAGCGCAATTATGACTGGAAAACAGAAAACTGCAAACAGCTTTACGATGATTTGGTAAAGGTCGTTCACTATAATCGCCGTAGTCATTTTTTCGGTAGTATCGTATCTTCTTATCAGCCTAATGGTCGATATACAGAATACCTTGTAATTGATGGACAGCAGCGCTTGACAACGGTTTCTCTGCTCCTCCTTGCGATGTATACACTGATAAAAGAGGGCAAAGCACATCCGCAAACAGAAACTATGGCCCAGGAAATCTTTGAAGATTACCTTGTCGACAAGCATCAGCCTAAAGAAGCCCGGATCAAGTTGAAGCCTGTGAAAAATGACAGGGCGGCATTTGAGAAGTTGTTTGATCAGGATGATGAGAATGATCGCCAATCAA
>CACXBN010000384.1 GCA_902765885.1 uncultured Ruminococcus sp.
AGATGTGAATTCACATTTCTTCAATTCTTTATTAGATTCGTTATGATCTTCAGCATATATAAGATCTATGACATGATATATTTCGATTATTTTCTTCTTATGAAATATCATTTCTTCCAGTTTTATTTTCCTGAAGTTGAAAGTGTATATTCCGGCAGAAAGTACGGATATAACATAAAAAGCCAGTTGATGAAACTCCTGGTTGTCTTTCCCGCCGCATCGGCTCTGGCGGCATGGATCTGTGCAATGTTCACCTGATAATAAAGATGATTTAAAGGAAAAAACTGAGGATATCGTTTATGGAAAAACTTGCTTTAAAGGCAATAATCAGATATATAAGGAAACACTTTCCTACAGAGGCAGACGAGATAATACGACGGGCAGCTGCGGTGTTACCTGAACTTAAAGCAAAGGCTCCTGACCTTGGAGGAAAGGAAAACTCTCTTGCAAATAATCTTGATCTGTTTCTTCTTATTCTTTCCTATTATGAAGCGTCCGATCGCCGCATGGGTGGTGATGCCATTGATGAGATCATAGCTGATATGTATGAGCATGGAAAATTTCTCAATCATGTGATGGATATAAATAAAAAGGGAATTCTCTCTTTGCTCAGAAATACCATGTATAAGAGTTACCAAAAGTATGCGGATAAAGTAGAAGAAAAGCAGGCTCATGGCGAGTGGATGGATACATGGAAAATGGTGGTGAATCCCAATAATACCAATGAAGGGATTGCGTTTACCCTGGTGGGATGCCCTCTTGCAGAATATGCGAAAAAATATGGTTATGAGGAACTTATGCCGCATTTATGTGCACTGGACCATGCATATGCAAAGGTTATGCATGCAAAACTGATCAGAACACATACCGTGGCGACGGGTGCTGATTCATGTGACTACTGGTATGTTCCGGATCAAAGCGAGACGGCGAAAAATTATACAGGTATTGTTGTTTGATCAAATACATATAACCGAAGAAGGAATAATCTGTTCCTGTTTTGAATGTAATTGACGAATTCATAGAAATGTCTGTGCAGAAGGTAATAATAAAATGGACGGAGTGGAGAATAAATGATCATCACAGCTGTTGCGGTCGGGACAAGAGGAGATGTAAATCCTCTGGCCGAACTGGGTGAAGAAATGATACGCAGAGGGCATGAGTTCAGAATTCTGACATCCGAATCCTTTCGTGTTCTTATAGAGAACAAAGGGGTTACATTCATAAAGCTTGATACTGATGCGGATCATGTTATGAAGTATCTGGTTGCGAATTATAAGACAAGCCTTGATTTTGCAAAAGGTATGTTTCGCCTTAAAAAAGAGAACCCGGGTTTTATGTTGCAGACACTTAATGCGATAGAAGGATCGGATTTGGTTATGTACGGAACGTGTGCTGCCTTTGCAAGGCATGCCGCGGAGTATCTGAATATACCATGTGCCAGATTGTTCTATTCACCTATGGATCCCACAAGACAGTACTCGCTTTACACCGATGAATACGATTCGGACAAAGTGCTTAAAAGTTATAACGGACTTCCACAGGGCATGAATCTTATGACAATGATCGCACTTAACAGATGGAGGCGTTCGGTCGGACTTCCGGGTTGGAGATTAAGCAGCCGTTATACAGAGATGTATGGAAGAAAAGTTCTTACATTCTATCCGACCAGTCAGGTGTTAATGCCACCGGATTCTGCGTGGGGTGATCATATCCATGTGACAGGATACTGGTATCATCCTGAAGAATCTGCAGATGGTTATGAAGAGCCAAAGGAACTTGCTGATTTTCTGAGATCGGGAAAAAAACCGGTATTCGTTGCTTTTGGAAAAGCAGAATCTCCTGAACTTGCTAAGTTACAGTTTCTTACCCTTGATGCGTTGAAAAAAACAGGTATCCGAGCAATAGTTCAGGCATTTCAGATACCGGATAATGAAAGGATAAACACGGATAAATTGTTTTTTATAGATTCTGTGCCATATCCGTATATATTTGAAAAAGTGCGAGCTGTTGTTCATCATGGCGGAAATACCACAAACGGAATGGGATTAAGGGCCGGACTTCCAACGCTTGTAATCGCCCTTGCGCTTGACCAGTACTTCTACGGCAGGATGGATCATCGTGTAGGATGCGGACCGGAGCCATTGTATATACGGAAGAGATTATGCAGTTCAGAGGAAATCGCTGATGCTTTGAATGACCTGGTAAGCGGCAGATATGATGACAAAGTACGGGAAATATCGGAGAGAATCAGGGAAGAAAAAGGCGTTATTACGGCAGCTGATGCGATAGAGAAGTATGTTTCGGCGATAAAACTGTGTATATAGCAATCATGAGCATCATCGGAGGTTTTATGGACACAGAAAAAGCGATTAAGAAATATGGCAAGTATTATCGAACCGCTCTTGATGAGGATGGTTTTACAGATGTTGAAAAGAGGATGGAAGCCTTCGAGGCCAGACTCGGAGAGATGTATGCGTCGGAGAATTTTCAGAAGCACAACATTTATCCGACAACAGATGCTACATATATCTACGCGGTGATTGCGATGTGTCTGGAGATCAAATCTCTCGGTTATTCTGATAAAGACACGATAGAGATAGTCAATAGAGGCTTTGAAAAACGGAGAAACTTTTTTAAGAGAATAATCGCCGTTATAAATGTGCTGCCAAACAGCTTCGACATAGCTCGAAAATGGAATATAAATGATCATAGGAAACGTTTGAAGGACGGGAGCATTACCTATGATTATTTTAAGGTGTCCAAGGATAAAGTTGAGTATAGCATTTCAAAGTGCATGTATGTTGAGATGTTCGCTACATACGGAATCAGACCATTGTGTAAGATATTCTGCAAGACGGATGAGTTTGCATATGCCGGTTTGCCTAAGCATGTAACTTTTATCAGGCACTCCGATCTGTCAGACGGGCAGGCCTGTTTTGATGAGGTGGTAAGAAAAGTATGAGGGAGGATTGAATCATGAGAACTTTGGTTTTCGGTGCGGGAGTGATAGGGGCGTATCTGGCACATGTATTGTGTGATGGCGGTAATGAAGTTTGCATACTTGCAAGAAAAGAGCGTGCCGAATCTCTAAATAAGAACGGACTTGTCATATACCATCATTTGCAGCATAAGACCACAAAAGACATAGTTGAAGCGGTGACTGACATTACGGAGCGCGAATTTGACGTAGCTTTTGTTGTTATGCCTTATCACAAACTTGAAAACGCTCTCCCGCAAATCTGTGAGATAAATACAAAAGTGCTGATCCTTGTCGGAAATGATCTGTCACCTGCAGGGATCCATGATCATATAAAAAGAAATGCTCCGGGCATAAAACGGATAATGTTTGGATTCCAGGTTTCCGGAGGAAAAAAGGAAACTGATCGTTTTGTCTGTGAGCGTTTTGGCGGA
>CACXBN010000385.1 GCA_902765885.1 uncultured Ruminococcus sp.
AAGGAGCTCATAAATGAAACGGCAAAAGGTGTAATAGAAATCACATGGGAAGAATTTGAAAAAATAGGGAACGTTAAGAGCGACTGGAAAATTCCAGGCATTGAAGTGTTTACTGCAGGCGATGATTTTAAGTAATCGCCGCATAGACGGGACATTCCGGGAAAATAAGGGAGGATTTATGAAATCTAAAGTATACTTTACAAAGATCATAACACCTGAAGCAGTGCTTGCTTTATATAAAAAGGCACATTGCGGGCTTGAAGGAAAAGTCGCAGTAAAGGTGCATTCCGGAGAGCGTGGAAATCAGAATTACATAAGACCGGAGTTCTGGAAACCCATGGCGGATTTTGTTGATGGCACCGTAGTGGAATGCAATACCGCATATGAAGGAGCCAGAAACACAACTGACAGACACAAAAAACTGATAGAAGAGCATGGATGGACTCGGACATTCGATTTTGAGATTCTGGATGCGGAGGGACCTGACCTTGTTCTGGATATTCCGGATGGATTTCAGATAAAGAAGAATTACGTAGGGAAGGGAATAGAAAAGTACGATTCAATGCTGGTTCTGTCACACTTCAAAGGTCATCCGATGGGAGGATATGGCGGAGCTTTGAAACAGTTGTCGATAGGTCTTGCATCATCATACGGTAAAGCTTACATTCACGGTGCGGGCAATCCGGATGATCCGTGGAGCACACCAGGTGATGTGTTTCTTGAGTCAATGGCAGATGCCGCTGGTTCGGTAATCCGCTATTTTGATTCCAAGATAGTATATATTAACGTAATGAAGAATATGAGTGTTGACTGTGACTGCTGCGATGTTGCCGAAGATCCGTGCATGAAAGATATCGGAATTCTGCTCTCACTTGATCCGGTTGCTATTGATCAGGCTTGTCTGGACTTGGTTTATTCAAGCAAAGACCCGGGAAAGGATCACCTTATTGAGAGAATAGAAAGCAGGCATGGCATTCATACCATTGAGACCGCTGCGAAACACGGCTACGGCAAAAGGGAATATGAGCTCGTAGAAGCAGATGTCTGAAAAGATCATCACATGATTCCGAAAGACAAAACCATAAAAATATATCATTATAAAGAGGTTGCATTATGAAAAAAAGAGTAATCAGCTTATTATTGAGCGTCATGTTTGTAATGATGCTCATCCCGTTCACGGCAATAATCTCTTCTGCAGCTACAGCTACAAGATACTATGCGGAGCTTACAATACCGATAAGAAAATATGTTGAGTCTCCGTATGGCAACGATCCGGGAAAGCAAACTTTTGAATTTGAAATAGTCGATCCCGGAGCAAATATGGAGTTCGATATTCTGAACAGCTCTCTGACAACCGAAGGACTCGGAGAATTTTTCGGAGAAATCAGAATAGGACTGTATTCACAGGACTCCTATTACAATCTAACTGAGGGAATCACAATCAGGGAAAAGCCGATAGAAAGTAAGTACTGGTACAGTGATCCTACCGAGTACCGAGTAATACCGTATATGGAAGATCTTCATTACGGCACACAGACATTCACCGTTGTAAGGTGGGGAATATACAATCTTACCGTCGGTGATGTGCCCAATTATTCAGACCCGAGTGACGGTGCAAAAGAGTTGGTGTTCAACAATTACTACTATGGTGCAGACACAGATGCAGAGTATTTCTGTGTTCTTGACGTTCCTGTATATAAGTGGGTAGAATCGGCTGACGGATCAGATCCCGGCACTCACACATTCACGATAGAGGTGGCCGAATCTTTTTCAGCTGCAAATTTCGATATAATCGACAATACCGTAACATCTACGGGCACAGGCGGATATTTTGAAGGTCACTTCACTATAGGAATTCCGTCAGAAGACGAATTCTGGAATCTTTCCGAGGGCTTTGTTATCCGTGAAAAGGATACGGGTGATGATAACTGGACATTTGACACGACGGAATACTATATTGCTCCGTATATGGAAAGACAAATCATAGTCGGAAGAACGGTAATTGATGTTCCTTCCTATGCCATATACAACAAGACAGAGGGACAGGTCATAGACTACGACTATCACATGTCATCATTAGACGGCGTTTACTTCAGAAATAAATATGAGTTGCCTAAAAAAGATTATATGGCCCTGACTTATGATCCGAATGGAGGATCTGTTCAAAATCCGAACCACATTTACAGATTCGGAGAAACCGCAGTCCTCGATGAAACAGCCTTTCGTGAGGGATATACGTTTACGGGATGGTACGACAAGCCCGCAGGCGGAACACAGCTTACCTCCGTATACATGAATTCTGACAAGACAGTATATGCAGGATGGGAAAAGACCTCAGTGCCGCCGATGTTAAACGGCGACGACCATTCAGCGTATGTAAAAGGATATCCGGACGGAACAGTCAAACCGGGCAAGAATATCACAAGAGCCGAAGTTACGATGATATTCTACAGATTGCTTAAACCGGAAGTGAGAAGCGCATACCACGCAACAACGAATCAATTTACAGATGTCAAATCATCTGACTGGTTCAATGAAGCGGTTTCCACAATGGCTAACCTGGGAATAATAAAAGGAAGAAACGAGACGACATTCGCTCCTGACGCGCCGATTACAAGAGCGGAATATGCAACCATATGCGCGAGATTCGACAACAGTATAATCACTGAGCATGCACTGTTTAATGATATATCCGATCACTGGGCAAAATCATATATTATGAGAGCTGCCGCTATAGGATGGATACGTGGTTACACAGATGGTTCATTCAAGCCCAATCAGCAGATAACAAGAGCCGAATCCATAACATTGACTAACAGGGTACTGCAGAGATTGCCGCAAAGCCATAATGATCTTTTGACCGGAATGATTTCTTTCCCGGACAACTCAGACATCACGTCCTGGTACTATCTGCCCATTCAGGAAGCGACAAACTCACATGATTATGTGATAGAAACCGATGGCAGGGAAGTATGGACTGCAATCCGCGAAACAACCATGCCGTAAAATAATGTCAACTACTCGGTGATTGAATCGCCGAGCATGTGATAAGCATGCAAAGGGATTCAAGATAGTTGAGTAGGCTGTGAGAAAGGT
>CACXBN010000386.1 GCA_902765885.1 uncultured Ruminococcus sp.
CACAGTCGTTGAGCCTCTCAAGGACAGACTTGTCGGACGTTTCGTGATCGGCGACGTTATAGATCCGAACACAGGTGAGGTCATTGTAGAAAACAACACAGCCATCAGTGATGCAGCAGCGAAGAAGATCGTAAATGCCGGAATAGAAAAAGTACACATCAGAACAGTACTTCAGTGTAATTCCAGATACGGTGTATGCGCTCACTGCTACGGCCACAACCTCGCAAACGACAGACCGGTCAGCGTAGGTGAATCTGTCGGTATCATAGCCGCACAGTCAATCGGTGAACCCGGTACACAGCTTACGATGCGTACGTTCCATACGGGCGGTGTTGCAGCTGCAAACATCACACAGGGTCTTCCGAGAGTCGAAGAACTGTTCGAAGCCCGCAAGCCGAAGAAGACCGCGATAGTTGCGGAAGTCGCAGGCAAGTGCACGATCGAACTTGTCAAGAAGACACATAATATCACGATCACTTCCGACGACGGAACATCGACAGTATATCAAGTGCCTTTCGGAACCAATATAGTTGTTGACGACGGACAGTACGTACTTCCCGGTACGGCACTCACCGAAGGCGACAAGAACCCGGCAGACATACTCAGGATCAACGGAATAGATGCGGTTTACGACTACATCCTTCTCGAAGTCCAGAAGGTTTACCGCAGCCAGGGTATTAACATAAACGACAAGCATATCGAAGTTATCGCACGTCAGATGACCAGAAAGGTCAAGGTCGTTGATGAGGGAGACACAAATCTTCTCTCCGGCGCAACCGTTAACCTTTCCGAATTCTTGATTGAGAACGATGAAATCGAAAGACGCCGCAAGGCAGGAGAAATCGATCTCAGACCCGCTACGGCAGATCCGGTACTTCTCGGAATCACAAAGGCATCACTGCTCACCGAATCCTTCCTTTCTGCAGCATCATTCCAGGAAACAACAAAAGTCCTCACAGAAGCTGCAATGAAGGGCAAGGTCGACCATCTCATGGCTCTTAAGGAAAATGTTCTTATAGGACGTCTGATCCCTGCAGGAACAGGTATGGACCGCTACCGCAACATCCAGGTGGCCCGCACATCAGAACCCATTTTCATCGGGGATAATGAGATTTCAGAGGATTCTCTCGGGCTGACTCCCGACGAGATCGCCGATGCAAACAAGATTCTCGGAATAGAGCCGGAAAAAGAGGAAATCGATCCAGAAGAGGCTGAGCTCGAAAGACAGGCCGACATCATGACAAACGATCTGTTTGGAAACAAATAAGTACTAAAGGTCATGCCGCACAAAGGCATGGCCTTTTCTATGTTCCATTTTTTCCTTTCATATGATATAATTCGAATATCCAGTCAGAGAATTCAGGAGGGATTGTTTCATGAAATTCACCATGGGATACGGCGCAAATCTTCCGGGAATAACGTCATCCGATGTTGCCCAGATAAAAGACACAAAACTTGAATTAAGGGATGGTGCGGAGTCACTGAACCTTTTTACAGTCAATTACAACGGATACGAAAAAGCTTTCGGAGGTCCGGCAATAGAAGTGTCCGTGTCAGCTCCTGTTCCCGATGTGATCCGTATTGAAGCCGTACATTTCCGCGGCATCAAAAACAAAGGTCCTGAATTCGAGATCGGCACCGCTCCCGGAAAACTTGACTATGACGAAACAGAAGACACGATCACCGTCAGAAGCGGAAACACCTCAGTTGTGATAAACAAAAATCCCGCATCATTCAAGTTTTACTATGATAACAGACTTCTTACTTCCGTAGGCGAAAGAAACGGAAGCTCGATGATATCATACATGAATACTCCGGACGGCAGCTACATAAGGACACAGCTGAATGTTGACATAGGAGAAAAGCTTTACGGCCTCGGGGAAAGATTCACTCCTTTCGTCAAAAACGGACAGGTCGTTGATATCTGGAACGAAGACGGCGGAACATGTTCGGAGATAGCATACAAGAACATTCCCTTCTATATTTCGAACAAAGGATATGGAGTTTTTGTAAACTCTCCGGACAGAGTCTCTTACGAGTTATGCTCAGAGATGGTGACGAGAGCCCAGTTTTCGGTACCGGGAGAAAAGATGGATTTCATGGTGATAGGTGGCAGTAACATGAAGAATGTTCTCGAAAACTACACCACTCTCACCGGAAAACCGTCTTTGCCACCCGCCTGGTCATTCGGACTCTGGCTCACATCATCCTTCCTTACTTCATATGATGAGGATATAGTCATGTCAATGGTGGACGGGATGATGAGCCGCGACATACCTATTCATGTTTTCCATTTTGACGCATACTGGATGAAAGAACAGGAATGGTGCGGATTCGAATGGGACAGAAGCATTTTCCCGGATCCGGAGAAGCTCATAGATAAAATCCACGACCGTGGAATCAGGGTATGTGTTTGGATCAACCCGTATATCGGTCAGAAATCATCGTCTTTCAGTGAAGCCGCCGAATCGGGATATCTTCTTAAAAGACCTAACGGAGATATATGGCAGACGGATCTCTGGCAGGCAGGAATGGGAATCGTGGATTTTACAAATCCCGCTGCTTACAAATGGTACCAGGATAAACTGAAAGCGCTGGTGGACGTCGGAGTCGACTGTTTCAAATCCGATTTCGGTGAAAGGATACCGGTTGACGTTGCTTATTTTGACGGCAGCGATCCTCAGAAAATGCACAACTACTATACTTATTTATATAACAAATGCGTATTTGAGCTCCTTGAAAGAGAGCGCGGGAAAAACGAGGCATGCCTGTTCGCACGCTCTGCTACCGTCGGCGGTCAGAAGTTTCCGGTCCACTGGGGCGGAGACTGTCTTGCAAACTATCCGTCAATGAGCGAAACTCTGCGCGGAGGTCTGTCGCTCACCCTTTCGGGATTCGGTTACTGGAGCCATGATATAGCAGGGTTTGAAGGTAATATTGAACCTGATATATACAAACGCTGGTCTGCATTCGGGCTGCTGTCATCTCACTCAAGATTCCACGGTGCGGGATCATACAAGGTTCCGTGGCTGTACGGCGAGGAATCCGTCGATGTAGTACGCTCGTTCGCCAAACTCAAATGTTCCCTGATGCCGTATATCTGGGCTCAGGCTGTAAAAACACATATGACTGGTGTCCCGATGATGCGGGCTATGGTCCTTGAATTTCCCGATGACAGATGCACATGGGATCTTGATCTTCAGTATATGTTCGGAGACAGTCTTCTTGTTGCCCCTGTTTTCAGTGAAAACGGAAATGTGGAATACTATCTGCCGAAGGGACGCTGGACAGACTGGTTCACAGGGGACGTGAAGGAAGGCGGAAGATTCCTCCGAGAGCATCACGGATATATGACCCTTCCTCTGCTTGTAAGGGAAAACTCGATCATAGCAGTCGGAAGCTGTGACATGTTTACCGAGTATGAATATGCGGATTCTGTCACCCTCAGGTGTTATGAGATATCCGATGCCGAGTGTACGATCCTCAACACGGGCTGCGACATAGCGCTTGTCGATAAAGCCGTACGTTCAGGGGATGATGTGATACACAGCTTCAAAGGTGAGCTCCGAGACGTTTCCCTTCTTCTTGTAAACATTCACAAAGTGGATAATCTCACTGGAGGTATTTCTGAAGATACTCCGGAAGGCCTGGTAATATCCGTATGTGACAGCACAGTCAGATATACCGTTGTGTGAACAAACGCCGCAGCCTGTTTGAAGGCGAAGATAACGTAATCAAAAGTCCATACCTTGGATGCACATGCAAATGTGCATCCTCTTTTACTTTTTCACCAAATAATCCTTCGCAACAGGCCTGAAAATCGGCTTATTGTGTATGTTCTGAAATACAAAAATTCATTGACAAGATTCGAACTTGATGGTATAATGTAGCGTATGAAATTATGCGTGGAAATTTGCCCACATTTAATTTTTTGCTTACAATCGGAGTCTCTCCGAATGTATATAAACATTTATTACTAAAGAATAGGAGGAAGACATGCCAACCTTTAACCAGCTCGTTAAGCAGGGCAGACAGGACAAGACTTATAAGTCAAAGGCACCGGTTCTTCAGCAGGGTTTCAACACCATCAAGAATCGTCCCACAGACCAGAGTTCTCCTCAGAAGCGTGGTGTTTGCACAAAAGTAACCACCATGGGCCCGAAGAAGCCTAACTCAGCTCTTCGTAAGATAGCCAGAGTAAGACTTACTAACGGTATGGAGGCTACTACATACATTCCCGGCATGGGTCATAATCTTCAGGAACACTCTGTAGTTCTGATCCGCGGCGGACGTGTACGTGACCTGCCTGGTGTTCGTTATCACATTATTCGTGGAACACTTGATGCTCAGGGAGTAGCAAACCGTAAACAAGCCCGTTCAAAATACGGTGCAAAACGCCCGAAGAAATAAGAGGCGTCAGTTCTCATTGATAAATCGTTTGTGTAAAGTCTCCATATAAGTAATAGATGTTTATATGACCGACTGCACGAGCGGGAGATTATCTTTCGAGTACCTATGAATTCATATTTTTAATGAAGGAGGGAAGTTACAGTGTCCAGAAGAGGTCAGATTTCTAAAAGAGACGTTCTGCCGGATCCGCTTTACAATTCAAAGCTTGTCACAAAGCTCATAAACAACATTATGTACGACGGCAAAAAAGGCGTTGCACAGAAGATCGTTTACGATGCATTTGCAATTGTTGAATCCAAAGTAAATCAGAACGCACTTGAAGTATTCCAGGAAGCCCTCGAGAACATTATGCCTGTTCTTGAAGTTAAGGCTCGCCGTGTAGGCGGTTCCAACTACCAGGTTCCTATGGAAGTAAGACCCGAACGCCGTCAGACACTCGGCCTGCGTTGGTTAGTTACATACGCACGCATCAGAGGTGAACACACAATGTCTGAACGTCTTGCAGCCGAAATAATGGATGCAAAGAACAGCACAGGCGGCGCTTTCAAAAAGAAAGAAGATACGCATAGAATGGCTGAAGCTAACAAGGCTTTTGCTCATTTCAGATATTGATGATATTTATTCATCATATATTATTGAGAGAAGGAAGATACACCTGCTCTCCAACAGTACAACCGTATAGTTTAGGAGATATCAAATAAATGCCAAGGGAATATTCACTTGAGCGTACCAGAAATATCGGCATTATGGCTCATATTGATGCCGGTAAGACAACAACCACGGAACGTATCCTGTTTTATACTGGCAAAACCCATAAAATAGGCGATACCCATGATGGCACCGCAGTTATGGACTTTATGGAACAGGAGCAGGAGCGCGGAATCACAATCACTTCCGCTGCTACCACATGTTTCTGGAAAGGTACGCGAATCAATATTATCGATACACCGGGGCATGTTGATTTTACGGTCGAAGTTGAACGTTCACTCAGAGTTCTTGACGGATCGGTAACTGTACTATGTGCAAAAGGCGGTGTTGAACCGCAGTCAGAAACAGTCTGGCGTCAAGCCAACAAATATAACGTTCCCCGCATGGCTTACATCAACAAAATGGACATCACGGGAGCAAACTTTTATCGTGTCGTAGACATGATGAAAGAACGCCTTAAGGCTAATGCAATTCCTGTCCAGTTGCCTATCGGAGCCGAGGACACTTTCAAAGGCATTATAGATTTAATGTCTATGGAAGCAGACGTCTATTACGACGATCTCGGAAAAGATATGCGTGTTGAGCCTATTCCTGAAGATATGCTTGAAAAAGCACAGGAGTATCGCGGCGCGATGATAGAAGCCATCGCGGAAACCGACGAAGATCTGTTTGACAAGTACTGCAACGGAGAAGATATTTCTGTTGAAGAACTTAAAGCGGCCCTCAGAAAGGCTACCATTGAAAACAAGATCGTACCGGTAACATGCGGAACGTCATACAAAAACAAAGGCGTTCAGAAATTACTTGATGCAATCGTTGATTACATGCCTTCTCCGCTGGATATACCCGCTATAAAGGGAATCGATCCGGCAACCGAAGAGGAGATAGAACGTCACCCTTCCGATGACGAACCCTTCTCTGCCCTAGCTTTCAAAATAATGACTGACCCGTTCGTCGGCAAACTGTGTTTCTTCAGAGTATACTCCGGAAAACTGGAAACAGGATCAACGGTATACAACCCTGGAAAGCATGCCCGTGAACGTTTTGGCAGAGTTCTGCAGATGCATGCAAATGACAGAAAAGACATAGACTGTGTTTATTCAGGCGACATCGCCGCAGTGGTTTCCGTAAAGAACACCACGACCGGAGATACGTTCTGTGATGAAGCACATCCTATTATTCTTGAGTCCATGCAGTTCCCGGAACCGGTTATCTCGGTAGCGATCGAGCCTAAGACCAAGGCAGGCGAAGAAAAAATGGGCATTGCCCTTTCAAAGCTTGCTGAAGAAGACCCGACATTCCGCACATACACCGACTCCGAGACAGGACAGACCATTATTTCCGGTATGGGCGAATTACATCTGGAAATCATAGTAGACAGACTTCTCAGAGAATTCAAAGTAGAAGCAAATGTCGGTGATCCCAGAGTTTCATATAAGGAAACAATAAGAAAACCCGCAGATTCAGATCTTAAATATGCCCGTCAGTCCGGTGGTAAAGGACAGTATGGTCATGTCAAGATCCATATCGAACCGAACGAACCCGGTGCGGGCTTCGTATTCGAAAACACCGTTGTAGGCGGAGCTATTCCGAAGGAATACATACCAGCTGTCGAAGCCGGTATACGCAGTGCAATGGAATCAGGTGTCCTTGCAGGGTACAATGTAGTAGACGTTAAAGTCAATCTGTATGACGGTTCATATCACGAAGTTGACTCTTCCGAAATGGCCTTCAAGATTGCAGGATCCATGGCTTTCAAGGACGCAATGAAAAAAGCAGACCCCGTTCTTACCGAACCTATAATGAAGGTAGTAGTCGTTACTCCCGAAGATTATATGGGTGATGTAATCGGCGGTCTCAACCAGAGAAGAGGAAATGTGACATCTATGGAGCCCGTTTACGGTGCTTATCAGATAACGGCATTTGTCCCGCTCTCTGAAATGTCAGGTTATTCAACAGACCTCAGATCCCGTACTCAGGGACGCGGTCAGTTCTCTATGGAACCTGATCACTTTGCCGAAGTACCCAAGAGCATTCGTGATAAGATAGTTCTTGGAAATTAACA
>CACXBN010000387.1 GCA_902765885.1 uncultured Ruminococcus sp.
AACCTTCCGGTGAAAAGAAGGAACTGGCAAAATATCTCAATATCGGAGAAGAAGATCTCAAGTATTATCAGGAGCTGCAAAACAGGGGAATCAAAGTGGAATTTCAATTGGTTCCTGCAAATAAAGCAATTGAGATTGACTATTCAACGATATCATTTTAGTTATTTATGGTTTAGACGATAAAGGGGAGATTGTTTAAGCCATTAAATAAAGAACGAAAGGAGAATTCATTCAGATGTTTATCAAAGCACTATTAGTAGCTCTGATTGTATGGCTGGGTCAGATGGATGAGATGACCCTACAGTTCCAGACGACACGTGCCATTGTGACAGGTCCGGTTGTTGGTCTGGTCTTAGGTGATTTTCAGACAGGACTTCAGATTGGTGCAGCTCTAGAATTAATGTATCTTTCGAACGTTATTGTTGGGGCTGCCGGTATTCCGGATGTGACGATGGCTGCAGGTGTATCAGTGGCGCTTGCTATATTGGGAGGAATTCCTAATGAAACGGCAATTTCTGTAGGCGCCGTTGTTGCAGCGTTTGGGCAGTTTATGGCAACCATCCGTCTTTCTGTTTTAGGCGTATTCTTTGCTAGATTGGCAGATAAGCCGGCAAGAGAAGGCGATACTAAGAAAGTCTTTGCGATCGATATTTTTGCAAGCTGCTTCATTCACTTGCTGCTATTTGCGTTGCCGACATTTATCGCTGTCTATTATGGAACAGATCTCGTTGTTGCGGCAGTTGAAAACATGCCGGTGAAGTATTTGACCGCCATTTCCAAAGGTGCCAGCCTCTTGGCTTCCATCGGTTTTGGTATGTTGCTGTCTATGCTTACCGCAAAGAAGTTTTTTCCGCTTGTTTTCATCGGGTTTGTGTTATCAGCATTTGCCAAGATCTCAACGGTCGGTATCGTTATCATAGCGGTTGCTATAGCGGTGCTTTATGTTGCTCTGACTTCTAAGGAGGAAGATGAATATGAATGAGAAACTGACGAGAAAAGACCTATGGAATGTCTATTTACATTCTCTATGGTTTAGAGCGGTCAACTGCTCCGACAGAATGCAGTCTCTAGGCTTGACGGTTGGCTTGATTCCGGTTTTCGAAAAATATTATCCAGATAAAGAAGAACGTGGTCAGGTAATGGACAAGTATATGCAGGAATATTTCCTGACTCATCCGCAGACTGCTTTCTGGATCATCGGCATCATCTGTTCATTGGAAGAAAGAAAGAATCTGGTAGGGGATGTCGACTACAACGTCATCAGCGGTATAAAAACAGCGTTGATGGGCCCATTGGCATCCATCGGTGATGGATTGTACAACGGCACTTTGCGTCCGATTGTTGCAGGTATCTGCTGCACCTTGGCTTTGCAAGGAAATGGATTTGCGCCAATCCTGTTTGTCCTGATAATGGCTGCTGCGAATATTGCCATCCGTTATTCAGGTATCTTTGTTGGATATAAGCTTGGTGCGAATGCTTTTGAAAAGCTGAACGAATCAGGCTTGATGGGCAAGATCGTCGATGCATCGAACATTGTCGCATACACCGTCGTTGGTGCATTCATTGCAACAAATGTTGCAATGAGTTTGGGCATTCACTGGACGGATAGTTCCGGAAATGTGGTAACTCTCCAAAGTTCTATTGATGCAATTTGTCCTAAACTTCTCCCTTTATTGCTGACGTTGGGCACGTATAAGCTGCTGTCGACAAAGAAGATCAATATGACTTTGCTGATTTTTGCTTACATGATTGGTGGAGCAATTCTGTATCTGTTAGGTATTTTAGGATAGTCATCAAACTGGTGGAGGTCGAAGAAGGAACGGCCTCCACTCCAATTATTTATGAAAGACAATTTTTATAAAATTGCCATTGTGCTTGCAAAGAGAAGAAAAACAAAAGAAAAAAGGAACTTTTTACTTTCTGTTTCCAATTATCTTGAGAAGCAAAACATTAAAACAATCACTGCAGAAGATGAAGCAAATAAAGGACGTTTCTATCTGATGACAGACAATATCGACAAAGCCGGAAAAGTCGTCTTTGCTCCATATGCAACACTGAACAAATCACTATTAAACATTCCCTATTATCCCCTTTCAAAAGAAAAAAGAAATGCTTATGAAATACAAAGTGCCTTTGTCCATGTGGGATTAGTAATCCTGCTGTTATTGCTGGAATATGTCGGATATCAGAGATACAGTTCTTATTTGCTGAAACACCCTGTGTTATTGGCCATCGTCTGCCTTGTTTATAATTATTTCGTTTTGACTTTATCGATAGGCCTTCCGAATTATATCAACTATCATCAGGCAGGAACGATATGTATCTGGCTGGAACTTTTGCAGAATCATAATAAGAACATCTGTTACGTTCTTTATGATTCAAAAGAAAATAATTATGCGTTCTGCAGCCGGTATGTCGATAAATACAAAAAGGAAGACAGCGAAATATTTATTCTTGAAAATATTTGTATGGGAAATGAAGTCTTCGTTGCTTCAGGTGAAAATGATCAGAATATAGATGATAAAATGATCGATCAAGATTTAATTCCAGGATTGAAAAATGTCCATTATGTAACATCCGGAAATGAGAACAAATCGAAAGAAATCTATATTAAAAATTATCGAACAAACAGAAACCAGAAAGTCGATTTTGATTTTCTGGAAACTGCGTATAAAAAGATAGAAGACATCATAGATAAAAGGAGATAAGCAGCTATGTTATTTAAAGAAAAGCCAATCATCGGAATGGTGCATCTTCTTCCACTTCCTTCTTCCCCGTTTTTTAAAGGAAGTATCGAAGAAATCTATGATCGGGCATTGCAAGATGCTTATGCATTAAAGAATGGCGGAATCGATGCGCTGATCGTAGAAAACGGCAACGATGGTCCAGCACAGATTGAAGAGAATGTGGATCTCGCCGTTATTTCTTCAATGAGCGTAATCTGCAAAAAAATCGTTGAAGCAGTGGATATTCCGGTTGGAGTTAATGTAGTGGCTAATGCTACAGATGCAGATTTGGCAATCTGCAAGGCATCAGGAGCTCGTTTCATACGTGCAACATCCTGGGCGAATGGCTACTTTTCCAAAACCGGCTTTGTGCTTCCTACTTCCGCAAAAACTTTGCGCTATCAGAAGAGTATTGCAGCAAATGATGTTACGATCATGGCAGATGTTCAGGTGAAAAACGGCTCCCATCTGTTTATCAGCGATAAAACCATACTGGAACAAGTCAATGATCTTCGTTCCTGTGGGGCGGATTATGTCATCATAACCGGCAACAGCACTGGAGTTGAACCTGATTTTGAGCAGCTGGTTGAGATAAAAAACAAATGCAAAATTCCGGTCATTATCGGTTCCGGAGCAAATACCGATAATATCGCTCGCTTTCTTGATTATTGCGATGGCGTCATTATCGGCACGTATTTTAAAGAACACAGGCTGATGAATGAGCCGGTGATTGAAGAAAAAGTAAAAGAATTTATGGATGTAGTAAATGACATTCGAAATTAATAATAGAAAAGGAGAAAGAATTTTATGATTGATGCCCATTTACATATCGGAACAGACGATATCTTTGATGATGTTGATGCAATAGAGGAAGACATTCTCAATGTGATGGATAGGAACGGCATTTCCGCATGCTGTCTGTACCCTGCTAATTCCAATGGATCCATTGAAGCCGAAAGAGAAAAACATCAGGTTGTAAAGGATTTCTTTGACAAGTATCCAGATCGAGCATACGGCATTTGCCAAGTGAATCCCAATTATCCGGATGACGTTTATTTTGAAGAGGTAAAGAAACATATTGATGAAGGATTCAAGGCAGTCGCTGTCAACCCGCAGATCTATGGATGGGACGCGATGGGAAAAAAAGGCGAACTGGTCTTTTTGACTGCCAGCAAGCTTGGTATTCCTGTATTTATCTTCAGCGGAATAGGACTTCCTTTGGGGCAACCGATTCGTTATTTACCTATCTGTCAGAAATATAGTGATGTGAAAGTAGTCCTTGTTCATGCTTTCAAATCCGTTTATGGTGAACAATGTGATCTTGTTGCAGAACTGTGTCCGAATGTTTATTATGAGACTTCTTTGAGTGTAAACTTGAGAGCTGTCAAAAAATACTCAAAGAAATATCCTCACAGAATGATTGTCGGATCCGCATTGTTGAACGAGGTTGAACACACAGTATATATGTTGAAACATTCAAATCTGACGGAAGAGGAAGAATATTGGGCCGCAGAGGGAACCATCAAAGAAGTGCTTGGTATTGAAGGAGGGAACTAAAATGATTATCGATCCTCATGTTCATATCGGTCATGATACGACCTGGGAAAGTAACAGAAACGAAGAAGAAGTCATGCGCGTCATGAACCAAGTTGGCGTAACGGCAAGCATTATTCAGCCTGCCCAGTTTGTCACATTTGAGGACTTCAAAAGAGGCCATGATCGAATCTATGATTTTTCATTGAAACATCCTACACGCATATTCGGCATGTTTTCTTGCAATCCACATTTTGATGAAAAAATGTATCGAGAAGAGGCAAGAAGATGTGTCAATGAACTTGGCTTTGTAGGTATCAAATTGACGCCTCTTACTCATCTCATGAATGGTAAAGTCAAGAGGGCTAGACTGCCTTTTGAAATGGCTAGAGAATTGAGTGTTCCGCTCATGATCCATCAGGGGCATGGTATGCCGTGGAGCTTGATTTCTTCTTATTATGATCTGATTACTGAGTTTTCTGATATAACTGTTGTATTTGCGCACAGCGGGTGCATGGATACAGTTGATGAAGATATCATCATGGCGAAAATGTGCCCCAATGTCTTCCTTGAGTTATACGTTCGTATTCCAAATATCCATAATATAGTAAGATTTGTAGATGCAATCGGTTCAGACAGAGTCATGTATGCCAGCGACTCCCCAGATGAAATGGCCCATATTTCATGGGAATGCAAACACGCAGGTCTGAGCGATGATCAGGTGGAAGACCTTCTTTGGAGAAGTTGTGCAAAAGCATATAAACTGGAAGGAAGAGTGAAAGAAGAATAAAAGCAGTAAAC
>CACXBN010000388.1 GCA_902765885.1 uncultured Ruminococcus sp.
CGGAATCAAAAAGCCTGCTGATGCCGGACAACACTCTCCAATAAAGCCTGCAACTTCCGGATCTGAAAGAACTCTTTCGGCATCCTCAAGATCGTTCCACTTGATTGTCACTGAATCGCTTTCGGGTGCATCACAGTTAAAAAACTGTGCCGACTGCTGTGAACCAAGCTGTGTGGTAACTGTTGTGCCGTATCCGTGATATGCTACATCGAAGGAGACGATTTTTCTCTTTCCTGTTGCGTGACGGATGGTTCTGATTGCCAGGTCAATTGCTTCTGCTCCGCTATTTACAAAAACCACATTGGAGTAATCATCTCCGGGAGCAATATCTATCAGCATCTTTGCAAGTATTCCTCTCTGCTCACTTGGAAAATGATGATTTCCAATATCCAGTCCCTGTTCTTCAATGCCTTCTTTCAGTCTCTGCAAAATCTCAGGATTTCTATGACCAAGGTTATAAGTACCGCCGTTCAAATGAAGGTCATATACCTCATGTCCGTCAATATCCCAGAGCTTGTAGCCTTCGCGCTTACCCATAACAAAGGGAACTCCCCACTCTGCGAACCTCTCTCCTCTACCGCTGATCCAGAAGTCCTTGCACATATCAAGTGCCTGCTGTTTTCTCGCTGAAAATGCCATGGTCATTACCTCCTAAAATTTTTTAGTAATAGAAAGGGCGCCAGGTTTGTTTAACCTGACGCCCTTGTCTTTCGATAGATTGAATTCTAGTACGGCTCATCTCCTCAGACATTAAGCATTTTATAAAATTGTTGTTGTGCAACCTGCACAGTCTGCATTTTTTATAACGGCTGATTCATATATTTGAATGCTATAGCTGAAAATACCATATCAGTGACCAAATACGGATCCTTCATACTTTTTCCGGTCAGCTCCTCTATCTTATTTAGCCTGTATATCAGAGTATTCCGATGTATATATAAAGCTTCCGCTGTTTTTGAGATATTATACATATTTTCAAAATAAGCAATTATAGTATCCAGCATGTAATTCTCAACATTTTCATCATATTCAATCAGTTTATGAATGACATCTTTATAGTATTCTCTCATTTCCGGATGCTTGATGTTTTCATATACGATTCTAAGTAGTCCTAAATTATCATATATGGTTACTCTGTCCCTGTCAGATATGCTCTCCCCACTATTTATTCTTGTGTATATCTTTATGGAACGGATTGCCGCTTTGATTGCTTCACTTTCTTTACGTTTTCCGGTACATATGCCCACGGCTATAGTTCCACAATCCTTTTCTATTCCTTTCAGAATGCTCTCTGCCAGCTCTTTTGCTTCATCACTGCCAATTTTATGCTGTCTGTAATATATCAGATATACTCTTTTTTCATCTGACAGCAGTATTATCCTTCCTCCTATAGCCTTTTCAGACATTTCTCTTCTGATACAAAATAAAAGTTTTTCTATTCTGACAGCCATTTTATCAACGGCTTCAAAGGATAACACAGTGAATTTCAAAGTTGAGTCAACATTGTAGGGTTTTAGTAGATATCGAATTCTTTCCTGGTCCTCATAGCTTAGTTCCTTTTTCTTTAGCAGATATACAAGTTCATTTTCTGAGTGCTCATTCTGCTGATTTCCTATAATCTCTTCTGCTATTTCCTTAGAAACATCTATCCTTTTGACTGACCACGGAATAAAAAACAACGGGAAATCATTTTTATCAGCAAGTTCTTTAACTGATTCCGGAATATCATTTATGTATTTCTCATTTCTGGAAATAACTATAGCAGACAGATTTCTGTCTATAGAGTCTGCCACCACTTTATATATTCCCTGTTCGGATCTGTCCATTCCTATTCCGGTGATAAACATGACCTCGCCGCCTCTTCCCCATTCAGCGACATTGGTATTATCGCCTATATATATCCAGGTAACCTTCTTATATAGTCCTCCTTCCCCGGCTACAATTTCCAGACTTTTCAAGGTTTTCATTCGAAATAAATCCCTGCACAAAAACGCCATAGCTTCTCCTCCCTTGTGCAAAATGCCTAGTTCAAATCGTGCACTTGCAAAATTGACTGCCTTCCCCTGCTGCCATATCCTACTTCCATATTCAGAGAGAAAGGAAGTGGGATTATGTGTAACTATAAACTTAGCGAACTCTTCAGTTCAAAAGACTTCCGTACAATTGATAAGTCCGGACGCGATAATCCAATTAACAAAAGTAAATACATACCTACCGAGATAGAACTGCTCGAGGGCTCAAGGCTTTATGATGCTTTTCCTGCTTTTTTCAGCGGAGATCCGGTTATATATGGCTATATAATAGAAAATGCCACGCTTAACTCGCATTTCACATTGACTCCAGAGAATAAATATGGCAACCGGTACATCATCATTAGGGAAAGTACCCTGCATATGCTTCTTATTTTTGTCAGTGACGACGAAGAAAAAATGAATTTCCTTCGCTTCGAAAAAGATGATTTTTTCGATCTGGCAAACAAAGCACTCCATCCCAATATGTAGATAAAAAAAGGGCGTACGCACAAAACTGTGCATACGCCCTCGTACTTTATGGTGCATTATAATACACTAAGTAGCTTCTGTCTATGTGTTTATTTAACCTCTTTTTGCTTTAATCATTCCTTATTCTTAATCTTGAACTTACGAAGTTCGTTGTCGATTGAGAAAGCAGTGTCTGATACAGAGTTAGCAACGTTTTCGGAAGTTTTCTGCATTGTTTTAAGTCGGAAGTTTGTCACCCAAAATCGCTGAAACCCAGTAATGGGTTAAATTTTTCGCAAATTTCAAAATCTTGTATACCGTAATGCCGTATTGTGCAATAATATAACTAGATATTGGGGAGGATCTTACGGTGAGATTAAACAAAATTAAAGGCTTCCTTTTCAAACAAGTTTACGCAGCATTACGCTTTTCACGAGATAAAAATAAAGCCGTAATCCTAGATATAGACTGGGATTGCGGCTTTTTAGGTGTCAAAGATGGGAATTTAAAATCTGATCGAGATGCTAAACATCCCGTTATTATGATCAGC
>CACXBN010000389.1 GCA_902765885.1 uncultured Ruminococcus sp.
AAAAACCAAGAAAAGCGCATTCTTATGGGATCTGGTTGAATTGTCATATACGATGGAATGTGAGCCGGAGGACTGGGAAGGAATTCAACTGGAACGGTACATCGCCCGGGAGAAAAATCCAGAATTGAAAGCGGCGCTTGAAGACTTGAATGAGTTTCTCTTTTGTTGAAAAAGATCCCTGATCAGACCAGAGCACAAGAACTGGTTCCAATCAGGGCTTCTATGCTTGAGTCGTAAAATCACTGGAAGTTAAGATTTCTGCATAAATTGCTGTATTTCCAGATTCTTCGGACATGAAAACTCGGAGAGGACTGCTCTCAGGCTGTCCTCTCCAATTGCATCCATAAAATCCAGAATGTTTATTACTGCATAACTGCTCACTGCTTCTGTCCCTTCTGTGCAAAAAATTTCCGGACAGCTTCTACATCTGTCAGAACCGGAATTGTTGGTGCAGAAGGCTTACGTTTCGGATCACGGCTGGACGCTTCCAATGCATTTGCAAGTGCTTCCGCTCTTTTAGAATCTTTGATTACAACATTCGTCAGAATACTTGATGTAGCCATGACAGCACCTCCTTTTTCTATGCGACTGACTAACTCTGATAAAATCTTTTTCTTTATTATACACAACTCTCAGAGATTAATCAACTGGTGGAATTTCGGATTTATTGCCAAAAAATGTAGAAAATAAATAGCTTGTTTACCTGATGTATCCCCGATAGCTTGTCTCACATTCTGCACTTTTGGGGAACTTTCAGACACTTTTTTCAGAGCATTGGTGGATAGGTCGTAGAGTATAGGCAAAGTTCCCTCTTTCAGACATGTTTTCCGTTAGAGCATTTGCTAATATTCCGTATAGTATTTGCCAAAGTTTCCACTTTCGAACATGTTTTCCACCTGAATACACCTGGCATACACCCTTGATATACTCCCCTGTTTTGAACACTTCCTGTCCCGTGCGGTCATTATTTGTCTCATTTTTTGCACTTTTCGGGTACTTACGAACACTTCTGACTCCACACTGCCCCGGAAACCGGCACCGCCAGGACGATGTTCCTGGCACCGCTCCATTATGTATGCACCATCGGTACAATGATATCGTGAAGCTTTGCCTGACTGCGGTATTCCACGCGCAGTCCTGACGGTTCGAAGCCTGACGGAACGTATTCTTCCGCCATCCGGATATACTGTCCGTTGTTCACATGGCGGTTCGTATCGAGATGATACCGGCATACCTGAAATTCATCCATCCGCTCCTGCTCCCCGGAAACACAGATCTTCCGGGAACATTTCTCCATATCAAGCGGTTCCTCCATCTGATAACACGCCATAACCTCTTCGCTCAGCTTTGCCGGATGGCCTGTCTCCACATCCATATACGCCCAGATACTGTTCGCTCTTGCCAAAAGCTCGCCCGACCCACTGTGCATCGTATAGTTTCTGTAACCGTAAAAAGCCTTAAAGCCATGCGGCCACGTCGATGTTATGATCTTTTCTCCGAGCTCCGGCCTCCTTTTGATCTCAATCTGCCAGGATAAAATCATCCATGCTTTTCCAAGCTTCCTCAGAGGAATCAGCCCACCCCCGCAGCTCTCTGACTGAACGGTCGAACTGTCCTGAAAATAATCTACAAGTGCCACACGCGTCAGCTTCTGATTCAGATCCATCTCGCTGTAGCGCACTCTGCTCTCAAACTGATACGCCATAGTATTCCCTTCGTTTTCCAAAATCTGTCGTACAATCACTTTTTAAAAAAATGAAAAAACATCACATCTGAACATTATACAGGCCGATTCTGCAGAAAACAACCCCTTCCTCCAAAAAAGACGCCCTGAAATTAATCAGGGCATCCTTTTCATTCTTTCTGTTTATTTGTACTGTTATACTGCCACTCTGGAAAGCTTCTCTTCGTATCCGGAAGCCTTCCATCCCAGTACCTGAATGCTTTTCCGCTTGATCTTAATCGTCTGTTCTGCCTCCATCTTTTTGAGAAGCCTTGAAATAACCTCCCTCGACGTTGCCAGCTCGTCCGCCAGATTCTCATGTGTCACAAGAACCGTATCCGTTCTGTACAGATCGCAGTACTCATAGAGCTTTTTGCTGAGCCGCTCTTTCAAGGTAAGGAAACTCAGATCGTTTACAAGTTCCAGAAGCTTTGTAAACGATCTTACATAACACTGTTCCTGCCATTTTCTTACATCTGCACATTCACTGTACATCTGTATGCTCAGGCTCTCCGGGATATAATACAATTCCGTTTCCCCGACACAGACAAGTTCAATGCTGTACTCCCCTGAGCCAAAACACCTTGCAGGCAGTGTAAAACCGGAATTCTCCGGAAGGATCTTCAGTAATACGATCGTCCGGCCTTCCTCGTCCCGCATAATCAGATGCATCTCTCCCTTTAAGAGCATCCAGATTCTTTTCACACTGAACACCATGTTGGAGTCAACACTTTCGGCATCCTCAAATTTGCACAAAACGGCTTTTTCACGGATTTCTGTTTTCATCTGAATCTTCAGATTTTCCAAGCATCCTCTCCCTAATATTTTTTGACATTTGTCAAGAGTCGCTCTAGTTTTTTCCATAATCCCCCTCCTAATGCCTAACAAACATACGCGCTAAAACCTTCATTTTTCCGATACACATGTGCATTTTATACTGTGAAATCTTTTTCCTATAGCGTTTTCCTATGTTATAATACTATATTCTTTTCTCCTTTCTGTCAATCACTTTTGCATTTTTGATTTTTTTTCACAAAAATAGCTGCTGTTTTTCGTTCATTTTGCCCTGTTTTTTGCCAGTTTTTGTTGACAAGTCTCGTTTTTTGTACCATAATATACTTAAGAATTCTTCTTGGGGGGCGTTTTGACGATTTTCCCCAGGAGCATGCAACAGATTGCAAATGAAAACACAGGCAGGGAGATTTTGTCATGACAATCAAAGACATCGCCGGGCTGGCCGGCGTCTCAATATCCACTGTTTCCAAAATTATCAATGGAAAGGATGACCATATTAATTCACAGACGCGCATGAGGGTTCTGCAGATTGTAAAAGAATACAATTTTACCCCGTACGCAACTGTCAAAAGTTCTTCTGACACCAAAAAGTTTCTGCTCGGAGTTCTGCTGCACTCCGCTTCCGCATCTACGGCTTTGCTGAGCGGCATTTTACAGACTGCGCAGGAACACGGTTACGGTATCCTGCTTCTGGAAAGCCACGGAGAACCTCAGCAGGAAACAAAACATATTTCTGCATTTTGCCGAAATGGTATCGACGGCCTTCTCTGGGAACCGGGGAACGCCGATATCTCGTCTCACTGTGATCTTCTAAAACGTCAGAAAATACCATACTATTTCATCGGAAACACCTCGTATACACCTGCATTTTCAATTGATTTTTCCCAGATGGGATACTTTCTGGCCCAAAGCCTGATTCACAAAAACCATACGTGTATCGCCTGCTTTCCCGGTCACAACGAGCAGCGGGCAGCGCTTTTTCAGGAGGGTTTTTGCAAATGTCTCTATGACTATCAGATTCCCTGTCCGGATTATCTGATCAAACATACCCCTGACGATGCCTTCTTTCATGAAATCATCCAGTATGATATTACCGCTGCCATTTGCGCAGACCTGGAAACCTCACAGGCGCTTCTTTCGGCATTACAGCGGCAGCATTATGAAGTTCCTGCAGACTTTTCTCTGCTTGGTCTGGATAACAACGATAACCGCAGCAAAGATCCGGATGCCTGTGACATTTCGTTTCCCATTTCCTCCGCTGCAGTTCCTCATCATGCTTTCGGCCGATACGTGTGCGAACAGCTGATTTCTGTCTGCGAAAAATCATCCGAAGAAGAGCCTGTATATACGTTTTCAACCGACTGTACCTTAAACCACGAAAACAGCCTTGCTTATCCTCACTTCATGCAGGAAAAATTTTTTATTGCTGTCGGAAGTATTCACAAGGATATTACCTTTACAGTCAATGCGCTTCCGCAGCTTGGAAGCACACTGAAAATTGACAGTTCCGCTACCTCCATCGGAGGAAAGGGTGCCAACCAGGCAGTGGGAGTAGCCAAATTCGGACATATCGTTCATCTGATCGGAGCTGTCGGAAATGATTTTGATGCTACTTTTCTTTTGAATATGCTTGAAAAAGAGAATGTCTCTACCAAAGGCATTTACAGAAATAAAAAAGCAAAAAGCGGAAAGGCATATATTTATACCGAGCGAACCGGTGAAAATGCCATAACCGTTCTTGCCGGCGCCAACGACTGTCTGACGCCGCAAAATATCCAGAGCAATGAGTATCTGTTTAAAAATGCATCCTATTGCCTGATATCCGCCGAAATTCCGCTTGATACGGTGATCAGCGCCGCCCAGATAGCACGGGCGAATTGCGTTATCACGGTTTTCAAGCCCTCTACCCTTGAACAAATACCGGAAGAGCTGTATCAGACCGTAACGATGCTGATCCCCAACCGCAAGGAAGCATCCGCGCTTTGCCCCGGAATTTCTTCCATAGAAGGCCAGGCGGAATATTTTTTCAACAATGGAATCCCCATTGTAATCATTACGCTCGGCCATCAGGGCTGTTACCTTAAGACTGCCGATATTTCCTGTTATTTTCCGGCCACCGAGATGGAAGTCTCCGATACTACCGGAGGTGCAGACGCGTTTATTTCAGCGCTCGTCTCCTATCTGCACAGCGGTTACTGCCTGACACAGGCAATCCAGATCGCCATGGTTGCCGCTGCGTTCTGTATTTCAAGGCAGGGCGTTGTCTCGGCACTCATTGACAAGACCAGTCTTGAAATACATATCGCAAGAACACGGCCTGAACTTCTGATCCGGAACAATTCAATCGGCTAAAAAACAATCAGGCAAAAAACAATCAGACAAAAAAACAATCGGGTAAAAAAAGCTTCCGCAGCATTATCTCTGCGGAAGCTTTTTCATACGTATTTTTCTCTTTCTGTTGTTGACCTCATAGTTTAGCAGAAAACAGATCTGCTTGATTGTCTCCGGACTGCTCTTTATAATGACAATCATCATTATAAAG
>CACXBN010000390.1 GCA_902765885.1 uncultured Ruminococcus sp.
CATCAGACGTTTCTTCACTCATTCTAATCAATTCTCTGCCTTGTGACAACTAAAGAATGGCAGCCGCCTCTTGCCGGTCGAACATATGTTCGATATAATAAAGCTATACTATGGGGTGAAAATGCCGAAAAGTATAACATAAACCCAGCTAAAGTAGAGCCTAACTGTGAATGTTATACAGATCAGTCGTCTCATCCAGAGATGTGAGATACCGGTGGGCGACCAGGGCAAGACGCAGGCGGAAGCGCGTGTCCGAATCGCGCAGATCGACACCGAGAAGTGTGGCGATCCGGTTGATCCGGTATTTCATCGTATTGTCGTGATAGTGCATGAATTCTGCGGTGCGCTTTATATTTTCGCCGAAATGAAGATAGAAGGCGAGCGTTTTGAAATAATCTTCCTTATCAAGGATCGGGCCGAACATGCGGTTGACATAGGCCTCCAGTGAAGCCTTTGATTCGTGCAGGAAGAAGGTATACGGATACCAGTCGTCGTAAAGACAAAGATCTTTTGTGATTCCGAGATTTTGGGTGATCAGGTGGATCTGAGACGCCGTCAGATAGCTTTCCGAAAAAGCCAGAGGCGTTCTGACCTGAGAGCCACTGCAGACTTTTAAGTTGTCAAGAGACATCTGCTCCCTGAGCCGCCCGACAAGCCGTTTTAAATAGTCAGCGTTGGCTTTAAGCGGCTGATGCCTGGAATCAAGGGGAAGAAACGCGGCCAACGCGTTTTTGACAACGACACACAGAGGGGATGACCCTCTCTTATAGACATACTGGATCAGATAATTTCGAATCCCGGCGGCGGCCTGATCGCCTGGTGCGCGTTCCCGGACAACATTGACCGTCTGGCGCGTGAACACAACTGCGTCGTCGTGGTGCCGCTCTACCGCCTCGCTTTCCAGAATGAATACCCGGCCGCCATCAATGACCTGCACGCGGCATACAAGTGGATGGCTGAAAACGAAGACCTTCTTCACATCACGATGAGCAAGTCCATGATCTACGGACAGAGCAGCGGGGCGCATCTGGCTCTGGCACTGGGCTTCCGGCTCAAGAGATATCAGATGGAGGTCAGGGGCATTCTCGCGGAAGTTCCTCAGACGGATGACCGGGAGACAATCGCCGAGTCGACGAGCACCAACGGCTGGGATTCGCTCGCCCAGCACTGGGCGCTCAAGCTTTGGCTGGGCAATAACTTCGGTTCGATCCGCGTGGGGCCGGAAGCGCTTGCCAACCACGCGACTGTCAAGGACTGCATCGGATATCCACCCTGTATCATTCATACCGTTGAATTTGATCCGGACCGCGACAACAATCGCGAGTTTTACGGCAAGCTGCTGACGGCCAGAACGTATGCCGAATACCACTGTTGGGCCGGTATTCAGCATCAGATACCCACGACGGCCTCTCCCGATGATGACGGAGCCTGGATCACGGCTTACCGGCATCTGTTCAATGCCAATATCGAAAGCCTTTTCGAGAATGACTTCCGCAGGCCGTTTGTGACAGCGGAAATGTTGAATTATTAGATAATAACTGAATAATGAATTCCTCACGAAAGGGACGGCCCGGTCGGATTTTGGGCCTCAAAAACGGCCTGATACCTCTTAACTGCAAAATGCACTTGTTCCCATCCATGATAGCGTGGAGGTCCTTCTTGCGCGGGTCGATCCTTTGCTTCCATGCAGAAAAATCGTCATTGGACCGATGATGAAACTCAGAGAGAATCGACAGAGAAAAAAATGTAAAATGAGGCATCCTACACAGCCGGGATGAGCAAAAGGCCTTCGGAAGCGGACTTCCGGAGGCCTTCAAAAAAGACGGGAAAATCCGTCCTTTGTTGATATACGCATAGCTATGACTATTGCTAACGCTCCTTTAATGAGAGCTTTTAATGACCAGAATATTAATAACAATAGACTTCCGGTTGAATGTCATTATCCTTAAGGAACTTTTCCAACCACATCAGATGCTGCTCTCTGCATGATGTGATAAAGCGGTCAAACTTTATTATAGAAAACAGCTTATTGGTATCCGCTTTTGTAAAAGCATAATGTTTTTCGCTTTCATAATCATCGCCATATACATGTGATTCCAGATGTAGACAGCCGGCGGTTATCGAACCGCAAAGGGTTACATTTGGTTCGTTGTATATTATGAATTCTTTGTCGCTTAAACGAATAGAAGAGGCGGCGTCATCGTTTTCAATTTCCTCGTCGGTAAATAAGCCGTTCCAATCCCTAAGAACCGTATCGATTATCTTCCTGTATCTATCAAAATGAATCTTACGCACAAGGAACACATATGATCTCTGTGTTCCTTTGTGATATGTAAGCACAATGATCCTTGTTCCCGGCATAGTCTTACGCATCACGCGCATATATTCCTGCCACTGCTCGTTGGTTCTTCTTCCTCGGTGACAGTAACACACAACATTATGATAGGTATTCCAGTATTCTTTTACCTCTCTAGGTAATGCATACTTCTCTGCACCTCTTGCAGAAGGATCATCCTTTACTAGCAATCCATTATCGGGATCCATGAACACAAGATCCGTTCCGCTCAAGGCCCAAATACTATCCGAAAACCATTTTTCTCTTTTTTCAGCCCTTTCTTTCCGTGTTCCTTGAGCATCAAGTGGTTCCGCGTAAAAGCAAGCTTCCGGAAGAATATTACTATTCTGAATCGCTTTTATTGTTCTGTTTTCACTTTCATTAATTTGTTTAAGAGTGTCAAATACTACAGGATCATAATGGCGAAACATGTCATTTTCGAGGTAACGCCTAAACTTCCCGTCTGTCGAACCATCATTCTCTGTAAGGTACCAATTCACACCCACCTTTACGCCAGCACTTAAGAAGGCACGTAGTAACGAATACTTTCCATAATCACCTATATCAGCAACGTACTGATTTTTCATACACAGCCCTTTCGAGTATACATCTTAGTTATCTGCATTGCGAACCCGTTTGACGATTCCGTTATAAGCATAAACAATGAAGACAAAGCAATCTCAACGCGATATTCTCATGGCAATATAATTATCAATCCGTTTATTTCTGTTTTTAACAAACGCTAAGCATTGCTCAATCCAATTGAAGTATTCTTCGGCAGTAGCAGGATAGGGATATTTCGTAAATGGCTCTGTAGGCAGCCACATTTTGACCGATTTGTAATCTTCAGAAACGCAATCCTGCAGGAAGAAGAAGTCACAATACCCACGGAAATCGACAAACAAATTGAAGAACGGCTTGTCCGTTTCCAGGACCCAGCCCAAGGGATTGTTCTCGCGATCGATGATTCCTTCGTAATATCGTCGGATGCATTCCAGCGTCAGATCCCATCTATCGCAAATGAAAGGGTTCATACCGCGTTGGCCATTAAGGCTTCTTGTGTGCCTCGGGAACAGAATGGTGCCGCCGATAGTGTAGAATTGACGAAGGATGTTCTCAAGCCATGGACGCCAGTCGACCTGTTTTGCGGCTTCCTCAAGGACACCTCTCATCTTACCGTGCATAAAGCTCGTTACGATCGTGTCACTGGACAGACGTAAGCCGTTTTGGGCATTTAAATAGTCATAGGGACCGCCGAATTCCAATTGAAAGATATCACCGTTTGGAAGTTCCTTTGACCAGAGGACCTGATGGTATTGCTTTAAGGTTTTACTGGCGGAATCAGGATCATTTTTGCCACTGCCGAAAACACTGCCATCGGACCAAAAGCCGTCCCAGTATATGCAGTCGGTGGTGAAATCGAAATTGGTTTTTATCTCTTGAAGTGAAATAAGAGTCATTATTGTCACCGGTTTATGCAATTGTTGAATGTATAATTAGAAAGTTTCCTTTTTAGCGTTATATATAGCATGGCTTATCATTTTTATCCTCACAAACTTCGATTTGTCGCTGGCCGGGTATACTCCTTCCAGTCCTGTACTCTTCATAATCTAAGCATACGACAGCCGGCATAATCCGTCAATCTGCACCCTATATCGGAAAGCCTCCGAAAAATCCTTTTCTGAGAAGAGTTGAATCTCTTTGAGTTTTGTATTATCCTTTAAGTTGATGATTATATCCACCTCTGAGGACAACACCTCTGAGGACAATTCTGCCTCGGGGGATGTATCAAAAGCCTTTGATTTAAGGCGATCCTCCTACCGAGAGTTCTCTTGAAGGAGGCTTTATGTTTAGAAAACATCACTCCATCTGTTTCCTTCTCATTGTTATGCTGCTTGTTACTCTTGCAGCCTGCGGAAAAGGAAATGACTCAACGAAACCATCCGATTCCAACCAGCCGACAGAACAAAGTCCAACGCAGGGAACTGATAAATCACAGGAAAATAGCAATAGTAAAACCGATGGAGGTCAGTCTGATGATGAGATGATTGTACCTGCTAAGCTGACAGGAACGCTTAATCTCATTGAAATGGACGACAGGGATCCTTCTATCCTGCGCGGAGTGCGTATTATCGGGAATAATGTAGGTACGCAAGATGACATCAATGGTAAAGAATCTTCACTTACCGGTGTCCGCTGCATTTTTGACTTAAACGAGTGGGTCGAATTCTACCCTGATACAGATGCCGAATATTATCTGCGTGTCTGGATTCTCAAGCACCGTGACGACCATGAGTATTACAAAACCTGCAAATTCTCCGATCTGATGCCTGAATTTGTCACTTACTGCGATCTTCATTATCCTGTTGACGAAGAAAAACCGGATGAATGGTATTGGGGCAATTTCTACCTGAATCCGGAAGACTGCGAGCCCGGCTATTACGATTTCGTTTTCACCTACGAGGGAAAAGCGATCGCCACCCTGCTGACCCGCTTCTATAAAGAAGAAGAGCTTTCCAGTAAATCCGACGCAGAGCTTGAGAAATTAATGAGAGAATAAGCAATTGAAATGATTTGCGGAGGCGCTCC
>CACXBN010000391.1 GCA_902765885.1 uncultured Ruminococcus sp.
ACTGCTTGAGCTTGTTCGAATTGGTTTTCTGGACAAAGTACACCAGTGCAAAAAATCCCACAATCAGTAATACTGCTGCAAATGGTCCCATATCATGCACCTCACAATCACTTTTCAAAAAACTCTATCGCAAGATCCGCGACTCTGTCCGGCGTTCCGGGATCGTTTGAGAGCGAATGCCCTTCCCCCGGGAATAAAGCTATCGGCACGCCGAACTCCTTTGCAAACCGTTTTGCTTCGGCCGGGTCTATGACATCGTCATCTTCCCCATGCGCCATCATTACTTTGTTATCGCCGAATCTGTCCGGGGCAAATTTCTCGAAAAGATCGTTCTCATCAAAATCATTATACATCCCGAGCGTGATCCTGACCGGATTACCGAGCTCCATGCCTGTCTCGAAGTATCCTTTTTCATGCAGCGCATCCAGCCATTTCTGTTCCTGCTCAGTCGGATCGTCCTTAACGAAAAGAGCTCTCATGTTCACAGCTCCGCTCCTGAAGAACGCTTTTCTGCCGGTGTGTTCGCGCGTGCTGATATACAGCCCGGTCACGTACGCGCCAAAGCTCGAACCAAAATAGTACACCGGAAGCTCCGGCCAATTATCTTCCGCATATTTCTCTGCGGCAGCGATGCTGTTCATACAGCCTGCAAGCCGTAGTTCCTCTTTGTATGAAGTGTCGCTGCCGTGCCCCGGAAGTTCTATTCCTACCATTACAAGACCCGCAGCTGGTAATCTCCGTAGAAGCATCTCATATGTCGGGCACTCCTTGCTGCTTGTGAATCCGTGTATCACAATGACCACGCCTTTAGGCGCTTCATCGATCCCCGCGTCACCGGGCACTCCAAGAACGCACGACACTATATTTCCGTCAGGCTTTGTCAGGTAAATGTATTCCATATCAGAGACCTCTTTTCCCGTATTATGATTATTATATCATACCCTGCTCACATAATATTATTGCTACATACAGAATTTTCAGATAGAATAAAAGTATCAGATATCGGTAAATACGCAAGGAGGTAGAATATGGAAAGACTTGCGAATCGCATACGCCTGCTTATCATAGCGGCGGCAGTTCTTATAGTACTTACAGTCATGACCATACCAGCTCATGCGGGCGGAGACGTTGAGCTCGGCAACATAATAAGAGGTGCCAACAAAGACGGCACATTCTATTCCGGTGACAGAGCTTATGTAAAAATGTCTGACATCGACAGTGCTTATGGCGGCCCTGGCGCTTTCAGTTCTCTCTACGCTGAAAACAAGGTCGATGCGCATTTCAAGGCCGGTGAAACCGATCTTGCTGCATTCTATGATAAAGAAAAAGAAGAATTTTACTACAATGTCCACCCCAACTGTTTCGGAAAAGAACTATATTTCTTCACTGAAACCAAAACCGATAATTCACATTACAACAACAATACCGACAGCATTCTTGTCAGCACTTACGTCAACTTCAGCATATCAAAAGCAGGAGTCGTGACGGTAACGGGAGAGAGTATCGGACACACATTCAAGAACGTAAAGGTAGATGCTTCAAAATCGGTACTTCCTGACAGCCAGATAGGCAAAAACAAGATCAGTTTCACATTCAGTGTTACAAATCAGAGCAGTTATCCTGTAGGCCGCCATTCTCTCACCGGTTATCTGGATGACAGCACCGAATGCGCGCCGCTCAATAAGATCCCCGTTTCGATCTATGTCAAGCCTGCATTTGGCGCAGGAATGTTCGAGAGCGAAAAAGACAGCTTTGTATTCTCCCCCGGATCATTCGCCTCAGCAAATTACGGTGACATTTATATAGATTACAAAAAAGGCAAAAGCGGTACATGGAGCACCCAGTGGGGACCGTTCGGACCCAGTTCATCCGGCAGGATAGCAAAACTCAGCCCGTCTACCACATACTATGTCCGCGCATACTATGTGAAGAAAGTCGGCACCGAGTACTTTATCGGACCGGTTTCTTCTGAAGTCGCGATCAAGACCGGACCTAAAGCAAAACCCAAACCAAAATCAGTGACCATATCAAAGGCAAAAGTTAAAAAAGTATGGGTCAAACCGATCCTCAACGTATTCGGGCTCGTGGTTAAGAAAGGTTATTACGCATACGAAACCACCTATAAAGTAACCATCAAATTCAAGAAAAAACCGGGAGTCGCAGGCATTGAAGTCTACGCTGGCGGAGTCACGCTTCCCAAATATCTCAAAGGCAACAAGAAAACGTATTCCACCAAATTCACGGTAGGCGGCAAGGCGAAAGGTAAAAAGACGAACTTCCAGATCCGCACCAAGGGCAACAAGACCTATGGCGCATGGTCACCGTTCTACAAGACAAAGAAAATAAAGATCAAATAAGCAAGTATTCCCACAGAAGATCAAGCGTGTCAATCGATGCTATGCCAATCGGTTGACACGCTTTTTTTGTTGATATTGTCTGCGGCTTGTGGTAAAATTTAATCATAATGGTAACATATTCCATTTAAGTAGCGCTAGCGTTTATAGAATTATGAATAAAAGTATCCCGCCCAATGGACGGGGTATTTCTATCTTAAGCATTTTAATAAAGGGAAAAAAACATGCAGCAACGGATACTTCTTAAACAAATGAATGCTTTGTTACACCAATACGAAAAAATGATCGGATCCTTTGAGGCAAAAAAGTCATCTTATCCTGACGGAAGCCTCTATGATAAAGTGAAAAACGAAAATCATTACTTTTACAGAATCATTATTGATGCAGGAAAGAAAA
>CACXBN010000392.1 GCA_902765885.1 uncultured Ruminococcus sp.
CTTTGCCTATAAAAGAGAGGAATGGAAGAAACGGAACGATCATCAAAGAACCAACGGCAACATGGTGATCGTCGGCAAGTCGGGTTTTGGCAAAACATGGGCACTGAATCTAATGCTTAGAAACGATATCAGGGAAGGCTACAATGTGGTGGCGATCGATCCGGAAAACAAGATCAACCGGCTGATACGAAAGTACGGCGGCAGTATCATCAATTACGGCGTCTCCAACAACATCATCAACATCTTTGACTTGAGGCCTTTATCCACCGATGAAGACGAAGAATCGGAGTCCTACGACAGAGAAAAGGCGATGAAGGAGATGTGGGATACCGACAATGCCATTAACTTTGTGATTGGGCAGGTCAATCAGGTCTTTTCCTACCTGTTCAAGGAATATTCCGATGAGGAAGCTTCGATCATGGGTGATCTGATAAGAGCTGCCTATCATCGTGTCAGCATAGCAAGAAATGAAGATGGGGAATATCCGCCATTCCGCTGCATAAAGCCAGAGGATATGCCGACATTCTCTACAGTAAGAGAAATACTGTATAACACTAAGAAAAGAAAGAACTCCGATTTCAAGAAGCAGATCTATGAAAAACTTGAAGTCAAGCTCAACCGCGTCTGCGGCGAGTGGGGGATCTATCTGGATGGTCATACCTCACTGAAGTTTGGAAATACGGATAACAGAAAGATCGTGGCCTTTGGCACAAAGCAGCTGCAGAACGTGTCGGAACAGCTGAGGACCGCTTTGAACCATATTATGTACAACTATGCCTGGTCTTTGTGCATCGACAATGAAGAATGGTCTTCTTTCATCCTTGATGAAGCCCATGTCAACATTCTGCAAGGAGATATCGCCGGGCTTACTGCACAGTTTGTCAGACGAGCAAGAAAGTACAACACCTGTGTCAGACTGGCAACGCAGGAACCGAGAGACTTTGCGGATGAAAGGATACTGATCCATGGCAAGGCCATATTCAACAATTCCGCCTACAAGCTGATCTTTCATCTGGACAAGGATCCGGTTAATGATGTGGCAAAGCTCATGAGCATCAATGACAACGAGATGAGAAGGAACATGGCGTATAACGTTGGGGAAGCACTGTTCGTATGCGGTGAACGGAGGATACCTATTAAAGTGTGGGCAACGAAAAAAGAGGAAAAGGAGATCTGAGTTCTCTGGTAAAAAACTGTATTATAATCAGAACTATGAAGCAGGGAGATATCGTATACTATATCGAAAACAGAGAGATCAGAAGCGCTGAGGTCGTAAAAGCAAGCAGGGATTTCGTCACGCTCAGATACAGATACAAGGACCCCAATTCCGATCCACGGGAAACCATTTATCATTACGGCGGTCTTCGGCTCAGGATCAGCAAGCTTTTTGAAACAAAAGAAGAGGCTGAAAAGACGCTGAAAAACTAGAACCAACAGATATCAATCCATTCGATTTGTATTCAAATAAAATTCGAATGTGATAATGGCAATGGATCTGATCAGAAGTTTATATTGATCCAAATGATTGAATGAGGTAGAAACGGATAAGGGCAAGTTGTCTATCCGAGGCTGAAGGATGAGGATTTCTTCGATATTGAAAAGCCGAACAGTCTGCTGCTTTCTGTTGTTACGATTGCAGAGTACTATCAGCTGCCGGATGATTACAGATCCAGTATATTCAGTATGAAGGCAAGCAATATGACAGGAAAGCTACATTGTTTTTGTTGCCGATTTTTTATCTTACATTTTCTTATAGGACACCTCGAAGCTAATTTTGCGTTTCGTTGTATAATCTGTTTCTGGCAGATCCAATTAAACAAATTTTGTATGAAAGATCTTTTTGTTTTTATAAGTAGCCCTCAAAAATTTGGGCAACATATGCAATCTCTCCCTGCGGAATCTTGACTCCAAAGGAATTACCGGCATATTCAAGATTGTGTTCGACAATATGAACCAGATCAATGTTTTTGCTTATGAACTGGCTTTTGTTAAGAACGTCCAACGATTTACTTGAGATTACGCGTTCAAGCATGACTACACAGTGACAGAGATATTTGATTGCTATTTCATTTGAATAGGGGATTCTTAAATCATTAAGCGTATTGTTCAGACAAACCATAAGTATATCGGTTGCTTTATAGACGTTTATGAAAGAGGCAGTATCCGCTATGACTTCTTCAACGACCCGTTTTATGAAGCTGTCATTTGAATTAATCGGGAATCGTTCCTGACGGACGTCAGAGAAAGAAGCAATTTCTTCAACAGTATTCATATTGTTCTTGCATTTATCGATGATTCTGATCAAGTATGGAAGTGAAATCGGATAAACTGTTCTGGCTTTAATTTTTGTATTTTGAAAGACATAGTCTCCTATCGTTGTCAGCGGTTCCATATCAACTGCAATCACTACTCCAGAGCCCTGATTAAGCTGTATGCATTTGATGCATGCAAGTTCCAGACAATCATTCAGCTGCATCTCGTCAGAATAGTTAATATAATCTAAAAAATAATTGCCCTGGAGGCTTTTCCTGACGAATTCAACCATTTCCTTTGCCATATTTGTACCATGGGTGATCACTAAAACAGCAACATTTGCCTGGTTGGCGATCTGATTCGAAATGATCAGATAGTTCATCAGAAAAGCGATTTCTTTTTCTGGAGCTTTAAAAGAATATGTCTCTTCCAACCTACTGTATATGTCTTTTGCAATCTGATACTCATAAGGATGCGCATTTTCTGCAGAATGATATTTTTCTAAACCTGAAAGATCAATGTTCTGATCTTTAAGGCGTTTAATTGCATTTGTTATATGCAGCAGGATCCCGTAAAGCAGTTCAGAATGTTCTTTCAATGATTCAAATCTGTCAATATGGAACAAGTGTCGGGTCACTGTTTTGTAGACTTCATCATCAATGTTGCTTTTTAATGCACCAAGCATGCTGGGACTGCAGTTTTTTAGGACGGCCATATTTTCATAGATGTAATCATCTGTGTTATCCAGCGAGTTGACATCAATATTGAAACTGGTCACAAACTGTGAGATGCGATGTATCTCGGAGTTCTCCGGAATACTCCTGAACAGGTCATAATCATCCCTGTCATCACTGCAACCGAATGTCAGATATTCGTTGCTGAAAGTTGAAAGGAGACTGACATACGAGCTTGCAGGTATGTTCTTCTGCATCAGGGAAAGCGTTTCGTTTGAAAGATTTTCGATATTAACAATAAGGGGTTTGCTGTCGTTATTCGCAAAAAAAGCAGCAGAACAGGCGTTTTTAACCACGTTTCTGAGCTGAGCGATATTGTTTTCATATTTAGCAGCTACCAGGCATAACAGAACATCTTTCGAAACCTTGATTGGAATATTGATCTGGTTTGCTTCGTCCAAAAAACAAGCCATGATCAGTTCCATTTTTTCAAAGCTTCCTCTCATATCGATGTCATTTAAAACAATATGGATAGGGATCTGGAGTGCCAATTCTTTGATTCCTTGATCTTTCTCGTTGAACGTCGTCGTGGCAATTATCATTGTTTTTAATTCATACGTCTTTGTTGGTCCATATTCATATAATCCACTATGGATCAAGGAAGATAATGTCTGAAGTGACATTTCATCAAGAGCATCAACATTTTCAAGAAGAAGACAGCCGTTTTCCGTCTTTCGTATTGCTCCAGAGATGTTTTTTCTTTCGCCGTTATCAAATCCAAACAATTCTTTTTCAAATAGATGGTAATCTTGAATGTTGTGGCAATTCACCACCAGAAACGGAACGTTATTGTTTGAGCTTTTGTGTTCTATTGCATAATTCGCCATGCATTTAGCTATTTTTGTTTTCCCAGTACCAGTATTTCCAAAAATAATTGTATGCAGTCCATATGGAGGATAGGAAACAGCTGCTTTTGCTTTTTTGATCTGATCGGACAAAGAGCCGTTGCAACCTATGAGTTGATCCAGGCTCGAATAAGATCTTTCCTTTTTGACAGATTCAGGCTGATTTATATATTTTGTGATCTTTTCTCCTTTAGGAACGGTGGAAGGAATATAGTTGTTTGGGAAGCGTTCTGAAAGGACATGATAGTTCAAATAAAAAACAGGCTTCCCCTGAGCTTTTACCAAGATTCCTTGCCTCCAAAGGCGATTCAATTCTTTTGAAACATTTGCTCTGTCAATCTTCAGATCCAGAGATAGATTGTATGCATCAATGCCGTTATTCTCAATCTGTCCCGTCTGGATTATTTCCTCGGTCTTTCTGATTGTGTATTCCAGAATCTGATTAGATCTTTTGATTTTCATAATGATTCCTGCTTTATACTTACAATTTTAAAAGAACAAACAAAAAAAAGCAGAAGAAAATTGTGGCACATTCAATAGAAATAATAAATAAAAGTGTGTAAAAACCGCTGAATAATAATTTATGTGTGTATTCATTTTTTGAACATTAACACATGTTAGTTTATGCATTATTTTAAATTCGTTTTATCATTCAATATTGACTGATTTTTTTTGTTAAGAATCGACACTGTTCTTATCTGTGCGTTATTTTGAACGATTTTTCATCTAAAAAGACGCTTGATATATTGAAATCAGAAATCGTGATCTAAGCGAGATTTGAAAAAAAGGAGGGTAAGCGATGAGGCTTTTATTTCTAAGCCATGGCTGTTTTTC
>CACXBN010000393.1 GCA_902765885.1 uncultured Ruminococcus sp.
CCCAACTTCAAAGTCCATTTCATCATCAACCTGCATTGTAAAAACAAAGGTATGTTTTCCTTTCTTCGCATACGTTTTTTCAATGGAATAATTCAGATCCCGCGTTGTGTTCCCTGGGCAATTACCGATTGAGATATATCCACCAAGTTCTTCATTATCAACGACCAGATGATTAATCCAGATATTTCTTTCCGACTTATATCTGTTGCAGATGGTAAACCGGAGACTTGTGTTCTCCTCTTCGAATGTGATTCCCTGAAAGTCAACCGTTACCCATGACTTATTATAGATTAGGATTCCTTCATAATCCTTATACGTGAAATCATCATTAACATCTTCTATTTCAAGCGAAATCAGAGATGTCTTTTGCAGCTCATTACCCTTGTCATCATTTATTGCTATCAAAAAATCTACAGTTTTCCCAGAGTCTGGAATATTCAGAGGGATTCTCACTTGTGCTTCAACTTCACCAGATAGTCCAATGAGCTTACGCTCAGGCTGCTTCGCTCGGTGCCCGTTCGACCATATATTCTTCGCCCATAGATCATATGTCTTGTTATCGTGGTTTTCCACTATGCACTTCAATATTACGCCTTTAGAGGTTCTTTCTTCACAGTAAACCGTAAGATACAGGTTATTATATATTATTTCGTGCTCCGGTTCACTGATGAAATTCAAATCGAGGAACTCGGAAGCCTTTTCATAATTAGCATCGGCACTCCTGCGCAGCATGATCTTAGCCAAGCCAGGATCACGTTCAGTACCCTCCCCATTATAAAGTGCTCTTCCATAATTGTATAGAGCCACCTCATTATTGGGATATGCTTCAACCGCTTTCCTATAACACTCTGTCGCCCTGACAAGATTTTTGTCTGTGCCAATTCCGTCATGATAACATACGCCAAGATTATTGTAGGCATATGAATAGTTATTGGCAACCGATTTTGAATACCAATAGAATCTTAAATCGTTGCTCTGCAGATCACTACTCTCCGAATACCGCAAAGCCAGATTGAACATGTCCTGTCCGGATGTGGCTTCCTTGTCATCAATAGCGAAAAAGCTTTTCAGTAAAACCGATGCCCAACTGCAATTTCCCAATGATGATCTCAACAACAGCCTCCTTGATCTTTCAAGGTCTTTCTTACACCCTACATAACCATTGTAATATGACATTCCCAGAAGGCTTTGTGCATAAGCGTTTCCCTGATCAGACAGGCGCTCTTTTGTGCTCAGATCAGCATCAAAACGTATTCCAAACTGCTTTTCAAATCTCAGCTCCCAATCCGGATGATTCGTTCTCATTGTTTCAAGATGCGCATCAGGATACAATAGACAAGCTATAATCAGGCAGTTGAATCCCTCTTCAACATTCTTACTGCAGCCTCCTCTGCCCAGGCGATAGTAGAGTGCCAGATTGCTCCAACCGTATGACGAGCCATTTTGAGCGGCTCTCCGGAACCATTTTGTCGCAGTTAAAAAGTTTTGCTCACAGCCATATCCGCGATCATAACAGAAGCCAACAGAATTCTGACCTGTAGCATCGCCTCTTTCGGCAGCACGCATCATCCACAGGAAATACTTATCCGGCTGAGCACCTTCGCCTTCATATTTAAACGTTGTTGCGATAGTCCGGCATTCCTCAGCAGTAAACTCAGTATCCGGAATATCAAGGTATTCGAGAGGGCAGTTTTTTTTGATCTCTTTTTTTTGAAATGCATTGCAGTATTTGAAAATCAACGACTCGAACTTTCCTGCCTCAGCCTTTCTGCCACCTGACAGTAGAGGATTTACACCTAAGTAAAAGGCATCTTTTATTTTCGACATCATCATGCCAGATGTTATCGGATCAACGGAGAGTTCTAGGTCTTTACATATTGGGAAATACACTTCGGAGAAGACATACAATGCGCGGTATGCCTCGTCCGTTTCTTCTTTTGTGGTTCTATGATTCCCTTTTGCCTCGTATTTTTCGGTACTATCCGTTAACGGGACCAGCTTCTCTGAAACCCAGCCAAGGATACGTTCATTCAACGCGTCACCATACTCATCAAGCAAGAATGAAAAGGTATTACAATCGCTGAATATCCTTTGTATTGACTCTCCATCGAGCTCACTGATATTTGCAAGCAGCGGCTTCACAACAGACCGCTTAAAACTTTTTATAATCGTCTCGGAGTTATTAGATTCCTTCTTTTCTTTCCCGACACGGGAAAGAATACTGTTTAAAAGCGCTTCGTCAGTCATGTGAAGGTACCCGGAGAGTCGGTCAAATACCAATTTCCACAAATCGGTATTCCGGAAAGAAGGATCCGAGATCAGCGCGAAAAGATACGCAGCCAGAAACCCATCATAGGTTTTTGAAACATCATATATCCCAGTGTTTCTTTTCTGCAGTTGCCACGCTTTTGCATAGATGCCTGTAACAAACCACAGCCAAACGTCATCCAGCCGATCCTGATGAGAGACCGCTACCTGAAGGCTTCCATGGTCACGATTCGGCTTTTCCACCCCAGCCAGATCAAACTCACTCACGAAAGAATCAACGGCTCCAATGCGGCTCATTCTGGCCAGTTTGTCTCGCCGCTCAAGCACTTCTTCTCTGCTTGCATAGCAAGGCAATCCAAGAATGCAGTATGGATTCTCTTCGAAGATCTGGCGGGGGCCTTTTGGCATCTTAGATATTGTATATTGAACCAAGCCGCTGTTTTCCATGATCTCTTCTCCCACAATTTCCGCGCGTTTGACACGAGCATTCTATTCGTGCAAAGATTCAACTATTATGAATTCATTGCATCGATTGCCCAATTTTTTATCTGTCGGACACACCACTCCAGATCATCCCTAACCTGATAAACCCAGAAGCGTTTCACGTCCCAGCCGAGTTCTATCATTCTCTGATTCCGAAGCTGGTCGCGATAGGATAATTCCTTATTCCAGGCACGATGATACATTTCACCGTCCACTTCAATATCCAGCTTACGCCCGTTCGGAA
>CACXBN010000394.1 GCA_902765885.1 uncultured Ruminococcus sp.
ACACATAACATGTGAGTGGTTTCTTTTCTGACCTTTCTCACAGCCTACTCAACTATCTTGAATCCCTTTGCATGCTTATCACATGCTATGCGATTCAATCACCGAGTAGTTGACACCGCGTGCTGGATCCTATATATCCGTCAACATTGATGACAAATATTTCGTCTGCCATGTCTATTTTTCTTTTGTGCATATCATCAAGCATTTCTTTTGTTTTTGTTACTGTATCTTCATCCATTCCCTCCCATACTTCATTGTCACCGGAATGTCCGAAAAGACCGACGCTTATGACTATATATTCCTTTAGTGTAAGTTCTTTTTGAACTTTCATGAACTCGTCTTTAAATCTTGTGCTTCCGCATAGCGTAACGACTTTATATTTTCCTACCATGTGAATTCCATATACAACTACGGCGACAGTTAAGCTGCCGCCGTAATTTTTTTGTTTATCTTAGTGTGCCGAGTGCTCTGTAAGTAATGAGTATTGCCTGCTCCGTCGTAAGATCCCCGCCGGGATTGAATCTGGTGGAAGATACACCGTTGATGATGCCGACCGTGCTCGGCCAGCCAAGTTCCGCATTCACCCATGAGTAATTGTCGGTGATATCTTCGAAACTGTGTGTGTATCCTTCGGTTTCAACTCCTACGACTTTTGCGACTCTGTTGATGAGAGCTGCTATCTGAGCTCTCTTGAGAGTTCCGTCCGGTGAGAACTTCGACGAACTTGTACCGTTGATGATGCCCAGAGCATTTGCAGCATAGACATTTGAGTCATTTGTATCTTCAAACTTGCCTTCTTCTATTGTAACTCCCTTTTCGGAGATTATGGCGTCAACCGTCTTGCCGGTTGCCTTTTCGAGAAGTCTTATGAACATCTCGGATACCTGTCCACGGGTAATCGGGGAAGTCCAGTCTTTCTGAATGTATTCGGGAACGAGTCCTTCGTTTATGGCTGCCTCAACTTCAGAAAGAGCCCAGCTCGACACTCCGCTGAGATCCGCTTCATGCTCTAGCTCTGTTTCATATATCTCTTCAGTATCGGTTTCTTTTCCTTCCTGTTCATCCCTGGAGCTATCCCAAAGAATCATGGTGTTGACGCTTTCGGGAATCATGGTGAATTCATCATATGTTCTTCCCCACGTAAGCGCTCCGGCGAATCCTTCGTCGGCTCCCGTCAGCGAACTCATCCTGAATACTGTTATTCCGAATTCCGCTCCATGCACGTCCTTTTTCCTGAGGCCGTAATAATCAAGCGGGATACGCATTATATATTGTATCTCGTTATTCTGTTTATCCGCAATGAGAACAGGTTTGTCCTCGAGATGAAGAGAAGCCCTGAATAATGAATAAGATTTTCCGTCATCATTCAAATTGCATATAAAAAGATAGCTTTCTTCTGCATTTGACAATTTTTCTGTTGATATATCGGGTTTTCTTCCGTTAGGCCCATACGGCTCTTCCATCATTCCGAGAGGCTCAAGCCAGATCTGAACTCCGTCCCCGTGCCATTGAGCTGTGTTAGACCCTGATATCTGATTGTCCGGTGACACAAGGCCGATGTAGATATATTCACTGTCATATAAAGTCCACAAATCGAATTCCACATCCTCGGAATAAATGCTCTCTCGCCCTTTTCCGTTGCCCTGTGCTATCATTACCTGCCAATAGTCAAACAATGCACTGTTGGCAGTATTTTTGTCAACATGGATCACGGGTTTTCCCCATGATTCGTCTATTCTTTCCATGTTCGGTGTTTCATCGATTCTGTTTGCGTATATTACAGTTCCCACGGCTGCATCCATGGTAATAGCCATTGATACCAGGAAAGAAACCGATAACAACATAATAATAATTCTTTTTATTGCACGAATCGTCGGAAATCTTTTATCAGCATTAGTCATAAGACGGCTCTCCTTTGGTTTTAGTTGTCATGAGATTTTGAGTCATTTGAAAATGAGTAAACCTTTCATTGATCGGTCGCTTACATTTTTCCGTAGATAATCAAATCCCGCTATGACTGCTCAAATATTTTACTGCTGTTTCAATGCACCGAGTGCTCTGTATGTAATGAGGATAGCCTGTTCGGTTGTGAGGTCTCCGCCGGGATTGAATTTCGTGGAAGATACACCGTTGATAATGCCGACCGTGCTCGGCCATCCGAGTTCACCGTCAACCCATGAATAATTGTCGGTAATATCCTCGAAGTGATGTGTGTATCCTTCGGTCTCAACGCCTACGACTTTTGCGACTCTGTTGATAAGAGCTGCTATCTGAGCTCTCTTGAGTGTTCCGTCAGGTGAGAACTTCGACGAACTTGTACCGTTGATAATGCCGAGAGCATTTGCAGCATAGACATTGGCATCATTTGTATCTTCAAATTTGCCTTCTTCTATCGTTGCG